>QCEM01000010.1 GCA_003280605.1 SAR116 cluster bacterium AG-355-O21
CAGATTAACTATAACCCCAATATGGGCCATGGCGACTGCCCTGGGGCTTAGCTAGAAAGCATCTGTGGTTAATTGATCAAATCTGGATCACCTAACTGTTGAACAAACTGTTGAACAAACCGTACCTGTTAATCAAACCAGAGAACGGGTTAATCTATTGTTATTGCTTGTGTTGATATGACTCTTGGTTCCTAAGATAAGCATCTAACCCATCGTCTGGGCACCAACAAATCAATCTAAATTGATCTAAGTCATTGATCCACAAGCTTTCTATTGGCTTGAGGTTCTTTGGTGATGAACAAACTCATTCATCCAGCGACCCAACACCTCAATCGTGTAGCCATTGCCATAGCTGCTTCCCACGCTACTGCTGGACCAACCACCTATCTGGTCAATAATGTCTGCAGGGCATTCGATCGTTCTTAGTCGGTCTCTCATGCTATGCCTGAATGAATGAACCACGCATCCCTCTGGAGCATGATTACGAAGCCATTTGTTCAAAGCAGCGCTTGCTGAATTGGTCTTATGGCCCTCATCGGAGCAGTATTTAGGGATTGCGAAGGGTGTGTCAGGGCTCTGTTTAAGTACCCTCTTAACTGCCCATAACGATGCTCCCACAAGAGGGATCTGTCGCTTGCTTCCTGGTGTTTTAAGGCGTCGCCAAGGGTGTGGTTTAAGATCGATGTAAGAGTTATCACCGTCTATGACGATATCGCTTCTTAGCAGACCAATTGCTTCTCCAAGCCTCATGCCAGTGTCGCTCAGTAAAGCAATAATCCAGCGTAACTCGTCATCCTGTTCAAAGCACTTTTGCTGAATCTTATGAATGTCAGACAATGGTATCGGCTGTCGTTGATTTACAGGTAAGCCCTCAGGCATGAAGGTACCTGAAAATGCGTTTGAACAGCCCAAGCCTTGTTCCTTGATAGCTAGGTTGATGATTGACCTAATGCTGCCAAAGACCCTTTTTATGGTGTCTCTGGCCATCCCCTGATCAATTAACCAGTCACGAAATTTAGCTGCATCGACCGTCGAGTAGGATGACAGCGGATGATCGCCCAAGACCTTTATGACATACCCGACATTGCGATGGGCTCCCCTTACAAAGGTCTTATCTTTCCCGGCGCTCTTGAGGCGAAGATACAGATCCATTGCTTGGGATAAGTTCAGGCAATCATTAGTCACATCAGATAGAGGTGTTAGGACTAGATTAATTGCTGGAATATCGATCTGCTGAAGACGTAATCCAAGCCAATAATTTTCGAGGCGTTGGTTAATTGATTTAGCTGATCTGGCCGCAACGGAAATTGATTTAGTGCGCAAGCTCAGGCAGACCCTGTCAGCTTTGTAATGCCGCCTCACATCACTCGGGACTCGTCGGATAAAATAGAAAACACCAGAGCGGAACCACAAATACGACGAGGAATTTTTGTTCAACAGTTTGTTCATCACCAAAGAACCTCAAGCTAATAGAAAGCTTGTGGATCAATGACTTAGATCAATTTAGATTGATTTGTTGGTGCCCAGAAGATGGGTTAGATGCCCTATTGAAGAACCAACTGTCACATTCATACATATCTTATCAATAGTTTAGCCAGGAACTTGGTTGGATCAATAGGTAAGTTTTATGCCCCAGTTTGTGCCTCAGTCGATCACTGGTATTTTACCGAGCGATCACAGATGCTGTCTGACCGACCCCGGGCGGCAGCCATGGCCTAGGTGGGGGTAGTGGTTCATCAGGTCACCGGCACTTGTCCAAAATCACCGTCAACACATGAGGCGCTCATGTAAGAGTCACTGAGTCCGGTTAGGCATCTCAGCTAGGCGTGCAGCTAAGACCGGTCTAATGCCTGTGTATGATTCTTAGACTGCGTTAAATGAACAGTTTGATGGTTGGGTAAGCAGGTGAGATTTTATGTATTTCCTACACATCGTTGATTTGTTGACAGTCAACTCATTCCTCATGGTTATCCATGTTACAGAGCCGAGAGCATTAGCGCCCAGGCTCTCTTCTTAGGTTAGATAGATGAGCTAGATAAGACGGCACGCGGGTGGCCCCATCTAGCCAACCTTCTTATTTTTCGATCAATTTCAGGGCACACGCGATAGCCAAGGGCCTGTTTACATCATTAGTACCTGGCATTTTGGCCCAGTCTTCTGAAGATATGAGCTCGAGCCTGTTGTAAGACGCCGCACGTTCAAGTTTTATTAATTTTTCCTCAAAACCCGCATCGCTTTTTGCGCGGCTGACGCATAGCGGCAAAAGACTTTCGGTAACCTTTGCAGTCGATGCATCTTCGATTAATACGGCGGCTTTGCTGCCTGTTATCCATCCACCAAAATTAAAGCCAATAATAATTGTTAGGATGCACCCTATTACTAACCCTAAACTGATGTATTTTACGCTAAATGAAACTGCCATTTTTACCCCTTTTATTTTCTGTATGGTCACAATGTCACAAATAATTTTAATGTCCTAATAAATAAAATATTTATCAAAAATAATAAAATTTATATTTGTTTATTTTTTTATAATGCTAATTATTTTCTTAAATTTACGAATTTGAATATTTTCTGCATTTTCAGGGTGTATAGCCTCAATTGTACAGGCCATAAATTTGCCGTTTCTCCAGTAAAATTTCAGGTGCTGGCGGTTGCATATTCAGCGCGTGAGGTGGCCTGATTTGATTGTATTGTCGGCGCCAGATGTTGATGGCGATTTGAACTTCTCTGGTTGAGTAGACCCACTCGACATTCACGACTTCCTGGCGCAAGCGACCGTTGAAGCGCTCGTTATAACCATTCTCCGGGGGACTGCGTGGGTAGATCCGGATGGGTTTGATGCCGACCTTGATGAGTCACGCCGACAATGGAGCCGCGACGCACTCTGGGCCGTTGTCGGAGCGGATATAGACAGGGCCGCCCCGTTCCAGGATCAGCGGATGTAAAGCCTCCAGAACGTCATTGCCACTCATCTTCGCCGGCACGGCCACCCACAGCGCCGCGCGCGTGAACGCCTCAAAGACCGTAAGCATCTTCAATGGGCGCCGGCGGGCGGTTGGCCATCGGCAAATTATTGGCCTGTTCATGGGGGCGACAAGGAGAAGATCATTGAAGCTGCGATCGGTTTCACGCAAGCTAGGGGCTGATGAATTTGGGAGCAGCACATGGCTAGCGAGACCGAGAGCGCAGAAATTGTCTGGGGCGGCATGACGCAAGACGCTCTAGACGCCGCCTATGACCAGGCGGTCTATGCTGCCAATATGCAACAAATTTTTGCGCGCTGGGAAGCACATAGCGAGGACATACGGACCCGCCTTGGAAAACCTGAACGCCATGACTACGGCCCTGGTCCCAATGAGGGGCTAGACCTTTACAAATCGCACCGGCCGAATGCCCCGATCCACTTGTTTGTCCATGGGGGCGCCTGGCGCGGGCGCAAGGCTAACGACAGTGCGATCGCAGCCGAGACTTTTGTGAATGCGGGCGCATGTTTTGTCGTGATTGATTTTGATTGGGTGCAAGACCGCGATGGTGATTTGATGCCGATCGCCGAACAAACCCGCCAAGCAATTGCTTGGACGTGGCGAAATGCAGCGAAAATTGGTGGCGATCCCAATCGTTTATTTGTGTCGGGACATTCGTCGGGTGCGCATATGGTTGCGGTCGCGCTCACAACTGACTGGCCGGCAACCCATAAGGTGCCAGCGGATTTGATAAAAGGCGCCGCACTTTGTAGCGGTATTTATGATTTAACGCCAGTCAGCCTGTCGGCCCGGAGTTCTTATGTGAACTTCACCGCCGTCAGCATTGATGCGCTGAGCCCAATGCGGCGGCTGGATCAGATTACCTGCCCGCTGATCGTTGCCCATGGCAGCTTAGACACGCCAGAGTTCCAACGCCAAAGCCGCGATTTTGCCGCCGCCCTGCAGCAGCAAGGTCATGCTTGTCAAACCTTGGTCGGGGCGCATTATAATCACTTCGAACTTTTAGAGACGATGGCCAATCCACTGGGTTTGATAGGCCGGGCCGCTTTGGCGCAAATGGGTTTAGGATCGCATTAATCACCATCAGTCGCTTGCTAAAACTCCAAAGAAAATTAGTCTCAGAGCTCCAGGGGGAAGGTGCAGAGATGTCAGACTGCGTTCTTGAATTTGATAATGTGCGGCTGAATTTCGGTCAGGAAATGATTTATGACCAGCTCAGCTTTACGGTCGAGGCGGGCGAATTTTTATGTATTCTTGGCCCAAGCGGCTGCGGTAAATCAACCTCGCTGCGCCTCATGGGCGATCTGATCTCGGCCGATGGCGGCAGCATCAAAGTCACGGGTCTGTCACCAGCCGAAGGTTGGCGCAAGCTTGCATATGTCTTTCAGTCACCACGGTTGGTCGCTTGGCGTACTGCCCTTGATAACGTCATTTTGGGCATGGAGTTGCGCTTTAAGAACATCACCAAAGCTGAGATGACCGAAAAGGCGGAAAGCCTTCTTGAACTCGTCGGCCTTGGCAAGGATATGGCGAAATATCCAAGCATGCTGTCCGGTGGAGAGCGTCAGCGTGTCGCGATCGCCCGGGCTTTGTCTGTCGACCCTGAAATTATTTTGATGGATGAACCCTTTTCCGCCCTCGACTTGAATACTAGGCGGCGGATGCGGGCAGAAATTGTGCGGATTTGGGAGCAAACTGGTAAGACCGTGATTTTTGTTACCCATGACGTTGATGAAGCCCTGGTACTGGCCAACCGGATCCTGTTATTGTCTAACAAGCCCACCAACGTATTGAAAACAATTACTTTGAATGAGGCACGGCCCCGTGACCTTGACAATTCGCAATCCTTAGCGCGCCACAAGGAACATATGGTTTCCTTATTTCGCCAACTTGAAGGCCCGTTAGAAGGTAACGCAGCTGACTGATCGGCGTGCAATCACCTACAGCAGAAAGGACTAAGATTTCATGAAAATATTTAAAATCATCAGCCGTATAACCCAATTAACGGCTGTTGCCGCCATTGCCGTTATCGCAGGTTTTTCGCAGTCTGATGCCAAAGAGAAGGTGACCTACGCCTATTTGGCCGACCCGGCCCTTGAGGGCATCCTTTACGCTATCAAGAGTGGCAAAGTCACCTCGGACCTGATTGACGTTGAGGCCAGCGCATTGCAAATCCCAGCCTTGATTTCTTCAACGCCGGCAAAAAAGTATGATGTGATCATGAATGCCGTGATGGCCATCCCATTTGCCAAAAAACGTGGCTTAGATTTGGTCGTTCTGTCGTCTGCATTGCGCTCTGCACCGGGGCGTGAGGGCGCCGGCATTTGGGTCAAAAAAGACAGCCCCTACAAAACATTGGCTGACCTTAAAGGTAAAAAGATTGGCAGCTACTCCTTGCGTGCGACCGGCACCACCTGGATCCGCATCGCGCTTTGGAAAAAATATGGCATCAATGTCTCCTATAAGGGCGGCGATTACGAATGGGTTCAAATTCCGGCACCGGCCCTCCTTTCATCGCTCGAAACCGGGCGCGTGGACGCGGCAACTTTGATTCATTCCCAAGCTTATAAGGCGCGGGCGACAAACGACTACCGGGTGCTGACATGGACCAGCAAGGATAATTTTGAGTTGTTTGGTGCCGATACCCTGTCGGCAGTCAATGTGACCTATCCGGAAAAACTTAAAGTCCGCCCGGAAGCCTTTAAGGAGTTCAATCGGATGCTGCATGAATCGGTGCAGTATGCGGTCAACAATCCTGACCAGGTGGGCGCGGCGATCGCAAAACAAACCACCAAGATCACTGCCGACTATTTCAAAGCTTGGCTGAAAGATTATGCCTATTTCCCGGCTGTGATCAGCGAGGCGGATAAAAAAGCCATGACCACGGTTTGGACCATGTCGAAAGAAATGGGCATTCTGAAAAACGTCCCGGACGTGAACGCAGTGATCTGGGCGCATGCGATTAAAGAATAATCGCGACCTGCCTCAGCGTTAAGATATGCGAGCCGAAGCAACTGGCCGTCCCTGGTGGACACCACGCAAAGCGGCCCATGCGTTTACCCTGTTTTTTTTGGGGGCATGGGCTGCTTTCAGCATGGTGGTTGAGAGTTATGTGATGCCAAGCCCCTGGGCCGTTGTCGTTCGTTTGGCGGCAATGTTCCAGGACATCCATGAATTTAGCCACATGCTGTATTCATTCGGCCACATCATTGCGGCTGTGGGCATTTCTTTCGTGATTGGCACGGTTCTGGCCTTCATGGCCTATTATCTCAATATACTCCGGCCAGCAATTCAAGATCGGGCGACGCCATTCTTGAATTCTTTCTCAGGGGTTGGCTGGACTTTCCTAGCGATCATTTGGTTCGGCATCTCCGATGTCACCGTCGTGTTTGTGATTTCGTTGGTCTTGATTCCATTTGCCATCATCAACATGCGCGAAGGCCTTGCAAACCTCGATGGCGAAATCTTGGAGATGGCGCAAAGCTTCTCACGCTCTCCCTGGCAGCGGTTTCGATGGATCATTCTGCCTTCCCTTTACCCGTTCATTTTTGCCACGATCCGCATCAGTTTTGGGGTTGCCTGGAAAGTTGCCCTGACCGCCGAGCTTTTTGGCGGCAATACGGGGCTGGGGTATATGCTGAACCTGGCACGGCAAGATTTTGATATGCCATTGGTGCTGGCTGTCATCGTCGTTATCATTGCCTTTGTTTATACAACTGACCGCTTCATCTTCCAGCCGTTGCAATCTGTCTTGGCGAGGCACCATGGCGTTGTCTAGCCAAAATGCTGATGACCGTGATGATCGGTGGCGGCGCTGGCTAGCCCGTATTACGGCTGATGGCATGGTGGTTGTCCTGCTCGCCACCTGGTGGCTGTTTGCGCAAGATATGCCGGAATTCTTACTGCCTAGCCCGGATGTGGTCGGGCGCCGAATTTGGGAACTTTTTACCGACCCGCGCTATCTTGTACATGTCGCAGCAAGTAGTGCACGGGTTGTCATTGCAGTTGTTTTGGCGGTGATCCTGGGCGCCCTTTTAGCGTTTTTGCCGCGCTGGCTCAAAATAACCGAAGTCATAGTCCATGATCGGATCAAACCGTTCTTGAACTCTTTTCCGTCGGTTGGTTGGGCAATTCTAGCGATCATCTGGTTTGGCCCCTCTCATGGCACCGTTGTTTTTGTCATGGTGATGATTTTGACGCCATTCTGCTTGGTCAACCTTTCGGAGGGGCTGAAGGAAATCGATACTGAAATTTTGGAAATGGCCCGAAGTTTCACCCGCCGACGCTGGGTGGTCATTTTCAAGATTACCTTGCCTTTGCTGATCCCATATGTGGTCTCAGCTTTACGAATCGCCTATGGCGTTGGCTGGAAAATCGCCTTGGTGGCGGAGCTTTTTGGTACTGAAAGCGGCCTTGGATTTCTTTTGCAACAAGCGCAGTCGATTGCTGATGCAGCGACCGTATTTGCCACCTGCTTGTCGATTGTTATTGTGTTTTGGCTCGGCGAAAAGGCCATCATCGACCCATTGTCTCGAAAGTTCACACCCATTTCATCGGCCTAACGGAGGCAGTATGACCGACATTAAAACTGAGCGCATCCTCGAGAACCCAAAAATTTGCGTCGACTATGCCGGTGAAGGGGAGCTGCTGGTCCTGATGCATGGGATTGGCGGTAACCGAAGTAATTGGACTGAACAAGTTGAGGCTTTTGCGCCGCACTTTAAAACAGTTGCCTGGGACGCCCGCGGTTACGGCGATAGTGATGATTATGACGGGCCGCTTGATTTCGAAGATTTCTCTCGTGATTTGCTGGCATTGCTTGATCATTTCAAAGTCGAAAAAGCCCATATTTGCGGGCTATCGATGGGAGGGCGCATCGCTCAGGATTTTTATCGTATGTATCCTGCGCGCGTGAAGTCGATGGTTCTTGTCGCAACTTTTGCCGGCTTCAAACGGTTGAGCGAGCCGGAGCGCCAGAGGTTTGTCGAATTGCGCCTCAAGCCCCTGAAAGAAGGCGGCAAAGAGCCAAAAGATATCGCACCCGTGGTTGCCAAAACCTTGGTTGGTCCAGTTGCCGCGCCAGCGCATTACGACCGCTTGGTGGCCAGTATGGAGCGGCTCCATAAGGCCAGCTATATCAAGACTATTGAGGCCTCCACTGCGCATGAAAAAGCGTTGGCGCTCAATACCGTGACAGTACCGACGCAGTTAATTTTCGGCGAATTTGATACCCTCACCCCGCCGGAAGTTGGGCGCAATATGGCAGATCAGATTAGCGGCTCTGTTTACACGGAAATCCCTAACTCCGGACATCTCATCAATATTGAGCAAGCCGAGCAATTTAATAAAATAACGCTCGATTTTCTGCTTGCTCAAAATTGACAGCTAAGTTGGGGGCGGCCATTCAGGATTGGTCATAACGCTGACGGCCGCGAAGGGTATAAATGGCTGTCTAGAAAACAGCAAAGGGGCTGTCGGTATCCCGACCCTATCCCGGGTAAAATTGCCAAAAGTGTAATCAGCCTTGGTGTAGCCCCGTCCCCCTGCTCATGCCTGAGGTTAATCAATTGTTTTTATTTAGAAAATCAGAATGGCTAAATGCCTAAATTATAAAAATTCTGTATTTGTGTTTACGAACTTATCGATATTTGAAATGAACTCAATTAGGTCACCGCGCAATTAACACCCTGTAAACAGTACAGAATGCCTATTGTTTCCACCCAACCATCAAACCGCTCATTAAACGCATTCTATGCGTCATACCCAGGCATTAGACCGATCATAGCTGCACACTACCTCCTTGCGTGAGCGAACCGGACGCAGTCACTCTTATATGCGCGTCTATCTGGTGACGGTGATTTCAAGTAAGTGCCAGTGGGCAGCTCTACCATTACCGGGTAGGGTGGCCTGGCTACCGCCCCCAGGGTGGCGAGGACGCATCTGAGATAAACCAAAGAAGTCTAGGTAAACAACGGGGGCGCAAACTGGGGCACAAACTGGGAGTAAACTTTGCCTGTTGATCAACCCCGGTTCCCGGCTAACCTCGGAATGCGATAAGTATGGACGTGACCGTTGGTTCCTCAGATAGGTAACGAGCCCATCTTCCGAGCACCATTGCCATCAAGGACGATCCTGTCACCCCTCCGACTGCCGGCGTTATGAGCTTAGCACTCGCGGGTTTTACCGCTCTGTTTGGCAGCTTTGACATCTGGTTTTGGCGCGATCAAAGCGATGACGTCTTATTCACCGACGACCCGCCGGTGATTGGGGCCGGCGCCGCAGATGATTGTATTTATCTCAACGGTGCCGAGATCGGCTATGGCAATCCCCTAGCTGCGGCTGCCAGGTGTTTAGGTGAAGGCAGTATTTCCAGGCGGGCATAGCCGGGGGGCGAGCCTGCGATCCCGGCAGCGCGCCCGGTAAATAGACTTTCTGCCAATCAAAAATGCGATGAACCTGATTTCATCCTTGCCGCTGCAAAAGCAATTCAGCCGTGATCAAGATGGGGTTTTTACCCCGTTGCAAGACACCATGGCGAAGATCATCCGGATCAATGCCGACAATGGCTATCTCGGGGCCGCTGGCAAGCGATCCATCGGCCCGTGCCTCGGCGTTCAGGATGAGGAATTCCGTTGCTAGACTATCTAAGGTACTGCCGTCGTCAAAGCGGGCCCCAATAAGACTGCCTTGACCAAATACTTTGGCGCTTTGCCAGCCAAGCTCAGCGCAGACAAGATCAAGCGCTGTGCTGAACTCTTGGTTAGGGGCCAACCGCAGCAAGGCATAGGGGGCATCACTGGCGGCGAGGGCGTCGCCGGTGGGTTGGAATAAATTAAAATTCGTCTCAGGGTCGGGGCGGCGATCAAAGTAAGCATTGCCGAAGCCAATACGCTGGGCAATGACAGGCGCACTTAACACGGTTTGTTGTGCCAGAATATGTCCCATGGCAGCCGCACCTGTTGCCGGTGACCAGCGCCCATGACCATGCAGAAACCAGGCACCTTCATCGCGGCCAACCATCATGCCCAGATGATGGATGGTGCCGCGGCCATCGAAACGATAAGTCTCAGACCACCAGGCCGCATGCTCTGCATCAGGCGCAAGTGCCGGGGTGACATAGGACAGGGCAACGACATCAGCTGATTTAATTTCCAGCCATGCGCCAGCGCAGTTTTCAGCATCCAAAGCTTCGCCGATAGCGTCTGCCAGGGGGATATCGGGGCGCAGGGTAACGGCAATCGGTCGGCAATCGGCCGGGACGATATCGCGGCGGGTTTCGGCGACCGGTCCTGGTTGCGTAACGGCCGGCATCATGTGTTTTTTCCCTTTGCCTGAAGCCGGGTTTCAAGTTCGGCACGAATGATGCGCTTTGACAATTTGCCATAGCCACTTTTGGGCAGTTCATCCCAGAAAAAATATTGCCGCGGCAACTTATACGAAGCTAGGCGCTCGCGCAGATAATCATCAAGCGCCCCTGCATCAAGGTCATGACCCTCCTCCAGAACACAAACGGCAACGCCAATTTCCCCCCATTTAGGGTCGGGCATGCCAAAGACAGCGGTTTCTGTAATCGCTGGATGATATAGAATTTTTTCTTCAATCTCGCGCGGGTATATGTTGGAGCCACCGGAGATAAACATGTCCGAGGCCCGGCCGGTGATATACACATAGCCGTTGTCATCCATCATCCCGATATCGCCGGTTCGGAACCAGCCATTCCTGAAGCTTTCTGCATTGGCCTCGGGGTTTTGCCAATAGCCGGCAAAGACGGCCCCGCCGACGACACAGATTTCCCCCGTTTCGCCCGCGGCAAGGGCCTTGCCTGTGTCATCTTGAATTTCGACCTGCATGCCAGTGCGCGCAAAACCACAGGTGCCAACCCGCATGTCGGTCCCCGTGGAATGATCGCGCGGCGGTAACACCGTAATTGCACCTGTGACTTCGCCCAAGCCAAAGTACTGCACCAGCACCTGGCCCAGGACGTCCTGAGCTTTAATCTGGTCATTGCGGTACATGGGCGCGCCTGCATAGATGATGTGGCGCAGGCTGGAATGATCAACCCGCTCAACCGCAGGAGCCTCAACCATCATTTTTAAGATGGTCGGCACAGTGAACATATTTGTGACTTTGTAGTGTTCGATCAGAGACCAAATCTCGTCGGTATCAAAACGCGGGCTGACGGGCAGGATGGTCGGCGCACCACGTGCCATCAGCATCAATTGATGCATCCCTGCCCCATGGGAAAGCGGGGCGACAACAAGCGAAGCATCCACCTCTGTTGCCCCAGGCACTAAATCCGACAAATGGTTGTTAATGACAAATGAAAGTTGGCCATGGGTGAGCACAGATGCCTTTGGTCGCCCGGAGGTGCCAGAGGTGAAAAATAACCAAGCTGGGTCATCCCGGTCAACGGCGGCCAATGGCGGGCTTGCGCCCGTATGGTTTTCCATCAGCGTGTCAATATCACGGCCAAAATCAGCGCTGCCGATGGACAAGCGCGTCGCAAGATTGGGAGCCTCAATGGCAGCATGTTCTGGGAATGCAGCATTGCAGATCAGCACCTTGGCCGCGGATAATTCAACCATCCAAGCAAGGTCGCTTGGCATGCCGCGGAAATTGGCAGGCACCCAAATGGCCCCCAGCCGAAAACACGCAAACATGCTTTCAAATAATTGGTTACAGTTCTGCGATTGCACCAACACCCGGTCGCCCTTTTGAACCTCACCCTCTGTTGCCAAAACAGCTGCCATGGCTTTCACACGGGCATCGAAGGCCTGCCAATTCCAGGTCGCATCACCCCAGATAAAAGCGGGATGATCTGGCAGGCGGCGGGCCTGCTGCTCTACCAAATGGGCGAGATTCATTGCCCGTGTGCTAAAGGGAGAAGCGGTATCTTTGCTCATATTTTCACAACCAATTTTGATAAATGTACGACCTTGAGGGGCAAACTTTATGACGATCAACTTACCTGCTCGGTATGATAGGCCATGACCGCGTCATCTTCCAACTGAATGAAGCCAACCTCGGCCTTCTGCTGCAACGCCGCCCCTTGGGCAGACGCAAGCGTGAACGCCAGCATCGGATAAAGCCAGAGCTTGCAGACACAGTTTGCGCGGTATGCGCTGTGTGTCGCATCGTCGATGTTGCCGAGTTAGGCGGAATCTAAAGCTTCCCGCAAACAATAATGCAACATGCCGCCGTGACGGTAGTAGGCGACCTCAACGTCTGTATCGAGACGACAGATCAGGTCAACAGCATCAATCGACCCATCGCTGCGCGTGATGGTCATTTTAACCGTCATTTGTGGCTCAATGCCCTGCTCAAGGCCGGTGAGATCAAAAGTCTCCGAGCCGTCCAAGCTAAGCGTCTTTCGGCTAATACCTGGCGGGAACTGCAGCGGCAATACCCCCATTCCAATAAGATTTGAGCGATGAATCCGCTCTAGCCCCTCGGCGACGACAGCACGGATACCAAGAAATTTTGTCCCTTTTGCCGCCCAATCCCGAGACGATCCAGTTCCGTAGGCGTCACCACCGATCACCACCAGCGGTGTTTGCCTGGCGGCATAGCGCATGGCGGCATCATAGATCGCCAGAACCTCGCCGGATGGCTGATGCACCGTATATCCGCCTTCGATGCCGGGCACCATCTCGTTGCGCAGTCGAATATTGGCGAATGTGCCTCGGATCATGACTTCATGGTTTGTGCGCCGGGCCCCATAGATATTGAAATCCTCTGGAGCCACACCAAGCTCCTGCAGATATTTCCCGGCTGGAACGTCCGCCGGAATCGCGCCGACAGGTGATATGTGATCCGTCGTCGTCATATCACCAAATATCACTAACGCGCGCGCTCCGCGGATATCTGCTATGTCGCCCGGGGCCGACTTAAATTCGTCGAATAGGGGCGGACGTTGGATGTAGGTGCTGCATTGCTCCCACTCGAAAAGAGTGCTTTCGCTGGCCGGCAATGCTTGCCAATTGGCATCGCCATTCTTGGCCGTGGCATATCGCGTCAAATAGAGATCTGGCGAAACGGCCGAATGGATTGCCGCCGCAATCTCTTGGGACGTCGGCCAGATGTCCTTTAGGAAGACCGGCCGGCCATCACCATCGACACCCAGTGCGTCAGACCGCATGTTGCACGTGAGATGACCCGCCAAAGCGTATGCCACGACCAACATCGGCGAGGCCAAGTAATTAACGCGGCAGAGGGCATGTACCCGCCCTTCGAAATTCCGATTACCGGAAAGAACCGCAGCAACTGTCAGGTCATGGTTTTGAATCGTGTCGGTAATTGGCTCCGGCAGTGGCCCCGAGAGTCCAACGCAGCTCATACAACCAAACCCCGTGACGTGAAAACCAAGCGCATCAAGGTCATCTTGAAGACCGGATTTTTTGAGGTAGTCGGCGACCACGACCGATCCTGGTGAAAGCGATGTTTTGACCCATGGTTTGGCACTCAACCCGCGTCGAACCGCGTTCCGCGCGAGGATACCGGCACCGATCATCACCGCTGGATTTGAGGTGTTGGTGCAGCTGGTAATCGCCGCAAGAACGACGGCACCATTGGACAATTCTTGCGCATTCTTAGCCACCTGCCCGACCTGCGCGGCGCGCCCCATATCCACCATCGCATCATGATAGCTCTGCGGCACTTGACTAAGTGATGTCCGTTGATTTGGACGAAATGGCCCGGCCAAGCAGGGTTCGACCTCGGACAGGTCAATATCGACGGTTTCGGTAAAGACCGGTGCCTCGGCGTCTCGCCATAACCCTTGTTCTTTGGCATAGGCCTCAACCAATGCCACCTGGTCTGCGTCCCGGCCGGTCATTTCAAGAAACCCCAAGGTTTGAGCGTCGATCGGGAAGAACCCCATGGTTGCACCATACTCAGGCGACATATTCGACAAGGTCGCGCGGTCCGTTAGCGCTAAATTATCCAAACCGGGGCCAAAGTACTCGACAAATTTGCCAACGACTCCATGCGCACGTAGCCGTTCTGTGACCGTGAGAACAGCATCGGTCGTCGTGGTGCCTTCCGGCAAATGTCCAATGACACGAACGCCCACCACATTCGGGATTAACATCGATACTGCTTGGCCAAGCATAGCCGCGCCCGCTTCCAGCCCGCCAACGCCCCAGCCAAACACACTGAGCGCATTTATCATCGGGGTATGGCTGTCCATCCCGAGCATGGCGTCCGGATACGCACGCCGCCGACCGCCATCGTTATCTGACCAGACAATGCGCGCGATATGCTCGAGGTTTACCTGATGAAGAATCCCCATACCGGGTGGCACAACACTAATATTTTCATACGTTTGCTTCGCCCATTTGACAAATCGATAGCGCTCGCTGTTCCTTTGGAATTCCAGAGCCATGTTTTTCCGCAAGGCGTCGGCACTGCCGTGATGGTCGACATTGACAGAGTGATCGACAACAAGATCGATGGGCAGCCGGGGTTTGATTTTCGTTGGGTCGCCGCCGAATTCATGAACAGCATCACGCATCGCAGAAAGATCGACCAACAGCGGAATGCCTGAAATTTCTGGCATCAGGATCCGTACTGGGTGGTAGGCAACCTCCCTGATCATCGTCGGATCACTGGTCCAACGACCCAGGCAGCGGATATCATCTTCACTGACGGCATGCTTATCACAATTCCGCAGCAGATTTTCACCAAGGACCTTTAGCGACTTGGGCAACCGGTTAAAAGCGCCAAATCCCGCAGCTTCGGCTTTTGCTAAGCTGTAATAGAGGACCTGCTCACCGGCAACAGATAGGGTAGCCTCAAAGTCAGTTGGCGATGCCATATGCCGATCTCCTTAGGTGGCGTAACGTGAGTCGAGTTCCATGTACTTTGCGGTGTTAATTGCTTCCTCACGGTCATCGAAAGACGCCATTTGGCCCTTCAGAGATTCTGTGTGGCCTTGCGTTAAGATCGCCTCCGCCGCTTGCCGCATCACATGCATTGCGGCGCGTTGCATGTCCCCCGGCACAATTACCAGATTGAAGCCCCACGCTGTCAGCTTGTCTTTCGGCACCACCGGCGTTTTGCCGCCCCAGAACATATTCAAAAGTTTTGGATAAGGCAGATCTACCGATAATTGTTCAATTTGCTCAACGGTTTGTGGTGCCTCAATGAAAGCCACATCGGCGCCAGCTGCCATATACTGATGCATGCGCGTGATGGCCCCATCATAGCCCTCAACCGCCAGGGCATCCGTGCGGGCAATGACCACAAGGTCGGGATCGATGCGGTTTTCCTTAATTGCCCGAATTTTTGCAGCTAACTCGTCTGCTGGTACCAGGGCCTTGCCCTCAAGATGGCCGCACCTTTTCGGGAAGACTTGGTCTTCGATGTGAAATCCAGCAACACCAGCGCGTTCAAATCCTTTCAATGTGTGCAAAGCATTCAGCGCATTGCCATATCCGGTATCAAAATCTGCAATGACGGGGAGATCGACGGCATCGACAATTTGTTCGAGGCGTTCAGTGATTTGCACCGGATTGATCAGTCCCATATCGGGGATCCCGGTACTCCGTGCGATGCCGCCGCCGGTGGCATAAATTAGGCTTGCGCCGGCCGCTTGCGCGATCCTTGCTGACAGCCCATCGTAGACCCCCGGAATCAAGATGGTCTTGCCGGAAGCGATCATCTCTCGCAGTTTTGTAGTCTTACGCATTATACTCTCCTTGAGCACGTCGCCGGGCGAATCTTGCGCGCTGGGACACAGCAGGATCGCCGTCCGATCTGTTGGCAACACTTCTTTTAAACTATTCGGCGGCGGCGGCGTATTTGCAATCACCCCTAAAACGGTTGCGGCCGCGTTTTTCACCAAACAGCTTTTCTGGTAATGCTAAAACAGCGTCGTTCATTTCTCTTGCCTTCAATTCCAGCACAGCCACTGCTGCGCAATGGCGATCACTTTCGAGAGAGTGTAAGCGAAGCTGACCGAAGACAACACAAATCGCTTACACGGATTAAGCCATAGCGCATTCTTTACCTTCATAGCTATCGCCGCCCACCTGTGTCCATCGCGCCGGTTGACGTGTCACAAACCGTATTTGTTGTCGGGTGTTTCGCTCCCTAACCGGACACGGCGGCCTGGTCCCCATGGACCCAAACTGCGGCAGATCATTCGCTCATCCCCAATATTTCTTATCCGGGGTATTCTGCCTATATATTGGCAATGGCCGGCATACACTCCGGGCGCATTTTAAAACCTCAGGAAACACGACCTTTAGATGGATTCACTCACCCAATTTGCTCTTGGCGCGGCCGTCTCGACGATTTGCCTCGGTAAGACACTTGGACCGCGCAAAGCTGCTTTGCTGGGCGGCGTCCTTGGTACCCTGCCTGACCTTGACGTTTTTCTGCCAGCCGACGACCCAGTGGATGATTTTGTTTTCCACCGTGGTTGGACGCATTCTGTCTTTGTTCATTTGCTGGCAGCACCGTTTATCGGTGAACTCCTGGTGCGATCTATGCGCCTTTTGAAAGATCATCGATTTTTGGTTTGGATGGCGGTTTTTTTATGTTTGTCGACCCATGCCATCATTGACGCAATGACAGTTTATGGCACCCGCATTTTATGGCCAATACATGCCGATCCCGTTGGTATCGGATCTATTTTTATCATTGATCTGGCCTACACCTTGCCGCTGCTTGGGGTGGTTATTTGGGCCTTCAAAAGTCAGTGCTGGTCAAACCGCCTCAGAAACGGCGTGGCGACCGCCCTGATCGTCAGTTCAGCGTATCTGGCGCTGACGGTGGTGTGGCAGGCCAATGCCACAAACCGCGCCAGCGTTATTTTTGCCAGGGCCGGAATCGAGGCAAAAAGCATTTTTGCCATCGCAAGCCCCATCAATTTGGTTTGGCGCGTCATTAGCTTAGAGAACGACCGTTATCATAATCTTTATCTGTCACCTTTTGATGATGATCTGCAGGCGATGATTTATAGCCACCCAAGACATCCAGAACTGGTCGCCTGTCTGCGCGGCAATGATGCTTTTGAAAAACTTAAGTGGTTCAGCAGAGGGTACTACCGATCAGATTTGGAAGCTAACCAGATCGTTGTATCAGACCTGCGGATGGGCCTGACACCACATTATATTTTCAAGTTCGCCATCGCTGAATATGACAATGGAATTGCGCAGGCGATTTCTCCCAAACCAAGCGGCGGGCAAATGAATGTGAGCGGCCAAGACCTGGACTGGCTGACGACCCGCCTTCAGGGAAAGCCCGCAATACGCGCAACAGAGACCCCCAAAACTGCGCTCAACGCTAAAAAGCGGCATGCAAGCTGTTAATACCGGATAAAACAACCAAGGTTCCGGCGGCAATCACCAAACCGAGCCAGTTGCGATGTGCCGCAATAATCTAATTAGATTATTTGGCAGGCGAGACACTGACGATGACATTCCAACATGTGAGCTGAGGCAACCTGCGCTACCTCGGTAATCCCGTTGACTTCGGTGTTGGCGATTTTAATGGGGGGCGTTGGCGATTTTAATGGCGATGGCGTGGACGATATTGTCTTTGCGGGGCCATCGTGGGACAGGTCCAGTTGGGATAGGAGTGCGTTGTCACCCATCGGTGTGTCATCAAACGGCGTTGGGTCCTTCGGTGTTTCAGTCCCCAGTCACCTCACCAAAACAATTCACACGGTACATTGAAACTGGTGATTTAACGGGAAATAGCCGAGACGATTTTTTCTTCTTTGACTCCGGGCATGATGTTGACCCTTTTGCGGGCGGGTTGGCATGGCCGCGCCGTCCATGTCTTTAGGAACAATGATGACGGCACCTTCAGGGACGAGACATCGAGCCGTATTCCAAATGGCGAAAATGTCGCTGCTAACGGCCAATATGTGCCCGATCTGGAACTGACGGATTTTAACAATGATGGGCACCTGGACATCTGCATGATTTACGGCTCCATGGAGCAAGCCAATCAGCGAGCCTATGCAGGGGGCCCGGTAACGAACATTGCAATTTTGATGCCGAACGACGGCGCCGGAGGTTTTTCTTTTCTTACGGGTGAGAATATTGGTCTTGGCAACAGCCGCATGCTTCCTGTGACTGGCGGGTATATCCACCACGACATTGGCATTTATGCGCCTGCCGGCGAATACCAGAACTGGCAAGGGGGCTCACAGCTCTATTTTATGTCTGGTCGTTACAGCACCGCCAAAAACCGTGAGGATGGTGCGACCTTTGGTGCTGCCGACTTCAATGAGGCCTATTACCTCAACAGCAATGCTGATGTGGAAGCCCTTGTCACCGGCGGCCAGTTAGCGTCTGGCCTTAACCACTATCTGATGGTGGGAAGATCGGAGGGGCGTTTAGGGATGGCCAGGAGCCGACATTCAATAATTATGAAAAACGCGAAAAAATTTATTGTATTTTATTTAAATTAGTTGTTTTATAGGGACAGGCAGAATGCTGTTCGATCAAAAGTACAAAACTTAAGACTCCGAGATGACGATGATATCAACAAAATACGCGACCGTGTCTCTGGTTCACAACGTTGCCGAGGCAGCACACAATAAAGCCAATAGCGGTGCCCGTCTGACCACCGGCCTGCGCGTCGCAAATGCCCGCGACAATGCCTCAAGCTTTGCGATCGCCCAAGGCCTGCGCAGCAAGATGCGCGGTCAAACAGCCGTCTTGCAAGGCATCAACAGCACCAAATGCGCCATGAAAACGGCCCTGGCCGGTGCCAATGCAATTGGCGAAATTTTAGCTCAAATGCGGGCCAAAGCAATTGAAGCATCAAGCCCTGGGATCACCAATAGGCAAAAGGATAGCCTCACAGACCAACTACGGGATCTCACGCTGCAGATCGATCAAATCGCCACCAGCGCCCGTTTCAACGGCATCAATCTCTTGGTGGAAAGCCGGTCGGATTTGGATAGCAACACCTTTGATGTGAGCGCGCAACTTAGCACATCAAGGCCATCACTCGCAGCTGCCGGCGACGTTGACGGCGATGATGATATTGATTTGGTGTACAGTAACTCGACGAACGAAATCGCGTTGCTGAGCAATGATGGGAGCGGCACATTCACCGCCAGCGATTTACAAGCCGCAACTGGCAGTACGGCCTATACCCGTCCAGTTTTGGCAGATTTTGATGGTGACGGCGACAATGACCTCGTCATGGGTATTTACACCTCGGCGGCGAGCGGTTCGGCCGCTGAATATTTTGAAAATGACGGCAGCGGAGCATTCACAAGCACCGGTGTGATCGCCGACGCGCCGGCACGAAACGGCGCGTCTGGCCAATTCAACGAAGACCTGATGAGCGGCGATATCGACAATAATGGTCGCCCAGATCTGGTCTCAATCGACCAAAACGGCAATCCTGTGACGCTGCTTTCGAACGGTGACGGCAGCTTCACGGGGGTTACCTCCACCCTGTCGCCGACGCTCTCCGACAGCGACGGCAATGGTATCCTGACCACGGGCTTCAGCATTGGTGACGTCGATGGTGACGGTAATATCGACATTATGGTGCAGGACCAAGACGGTGATCAAATGATCCTCGGTCTTGGAGATGGCAGCGGTGAGTTTGATTTCTCAAATGGTAAAACCGTTGCATTGGACAGTCAGGTGCAGACCGCGCATCTGTCTGATCTCGACAATGACGGTAATCTTGATCTGCTGGTCGCCCGTTACAATTATCTGGAGACATTCACCGGCGACGGCAACGGTAACTTTACCGAGGTTGAGGAGCTGGCGACCGATGCGGTGCATCGAACAAACGGATTGAGTGCCGTTGCCGATCTCAACGATGACGGCATCAAAGATTATATTTCCTCATCACGAGACGACGCTACGGTGAGTGTTTTTCAAGGCGACGGCGACGGCAGCTTCACCCTGGCCGAAAACATCAGCGTTTCAGGGCGCGGCTTCGGCGTTTCCAGCGGCGATTTTGACGGCGACGGGGCGACCGATTTTGCGGTTGGGACGAATACTGGCGGCACCGTTGATATTTTTCTCAACGCCAATCCTGACAGCGTGAATACCGCCCAAACCGTCACCGTTCTTACCTCGACCGATGGTGAAAGCCAGACCATCACCTATCAAAGCATGCAGGCTCATAACTTCGATTTGGATTGGGAGACCATTAAAGAAGACCCAAGCGGCCAATTGGCCACCATCGAAGCCGCGATCATCCGCCACCAGAGGCAGGTTACAAACCTTGGTGCCGAATTGCGCAACCTTGAAGCCAATCATGACTTTCAGAGCCAGATCGCAGATGCGACAGCATCGAAAGTCGGCAATATGGTTGACGTTGATATCGCCCGTGAGGCCGCGGCTTTCACCGCCGCCCAGGTTCGTGAACAATTAGCGACGCAAAGCTTGTCGATCGCCAACGACCAGCCACGCCTGCTTCTCAACCTATTTCGTTAGAACCATGCATGAATGAGACCACATTAACCGCCACGCTGCGCAACATATATTGCTGACTTGCAGGCCCTATATTTGCCGCAGCGTGCCGGCACGGTGCAGAGGCTTGCTAAAGCAGCGCCGTCAGTGCCGACACCTCGGCCTCATCAACAGCAAAGCATTGATCATAGATCGCGGCGGCTTTTTCTTCCGACCAAACCCTGTGGGTTAGATCAAAATACTTTGCGTCTAACTCGTCATCATCATAGGGCGCTTCGGTATCCCCACGATTGGTCTTGGTTTCCGCCGTTGCGATACGCCCGTCATGGAAGGTGATCGTCACCCGCGCCGGCCGAAAGTCAGGCATCATCGCCGTCATTTCCGGTGCTTCGACAACGTCGACCTTGTCGGCGAAAGCTTGAATTGCAGGATCGCGAATTTTATCCCAGGTAAAGCTGGCCACCCCGCTGCTGCCATTTAACAAGGTTGTGGCAATTGAAAAGGGCAGCGAAAACTTACCCGCCAAGGTATTGCGTGGACTGCGGTCCGAGAGCTGGGCCGCAAGGCTGTAAGTCTCCACCTTCACATGCGCCACGGCACTTGGCGCAACACCGCCTTCGGCATCCAAAATCATCGCCAACGCATCCAGCGCGCCGTGGTTATATCGGCAGCAGGCATGGCGCTTGAAATAATTGCGGGCAATTTCATAGCGGCTGCCAAGATCCGCAACCATTTCGGCCGGTTGCCAATCGGTCGATGAAACCGTGCCCCAAATCGTGGCCAAACCGTCGGCCTCGCCGGTAAAGCCACAGTCCACCAAATGCCATGCGGTCAACCCGTTTTGCCCTGAAAAACCGGCGAAACTATTGCGAACTGTACCCCCCTGTAACATCGTCTGCCGGCTGGTCGCCAGCCCCAGTGTTGAGGCGACATTGATGGTTTCTGCCATGGTTGCTTGATCGGCGTTATGCAGTTTTGCCACCGCCACTGCCGCCCCGACCGTGCCCCAAGTTCCATGGGGGTGCATGCTTGGCAAAATTTTAGAGGCCATGCCAATGCGAGCGCCAACCTCATAGCCAAGCACCATGGCCGTCGCAAAGGCTTGGCCGGAAACGGGCCGGCCGGCCTGGGCGCATTCCTCCGCCACCGCCAAGGCAACCGGCAGCACATGGATGCCTGGATGCCCGCGGCTGTATTGATTGCCTTCATCAAGCTCCAAAAACGTCCCGGCAGTGCCATTTATAAATGCTGCGGTCGCGGTTGCCGCCTGGCCGCTTTGACCAATCAGGCTGGCCACGCCCGGGGCCCCTGGCAGCAACTTTGCCGTCAGTGCCTGCACTTCCGGCTCACCGGCACCGGCGGCGATGGCGGCAATGCTATCGGACAAAACCCGGCGGCTGCGCAGCACCGCTGCTGCCGGCAGATCTGCAAATTGAGTGTCACTCAAAAACCGCGCAAGCTGGTTTAGATATGCTGTCATTTTAGCTTCCCTTCTTGGTGCATCAGCCGCCGCCGGGCAGGAATTAACGTGCCGCCAACACCCGTCGTTCCAACCGCGACAGTAACCGCACCAGCGGCCACAGCATGAGCAAATAAATCACGGCGACAGCGATCAGCGGTGTGGCGTTATAGACAAGTCCCTGGGCAACCCGTCCCATGCGCAGCAATTCAGGCAAGGCAACAACACTGGCGATTGATGTCGCTTTGATCAACTCCAAGGTGTTGGAGGTCAAATCAGGGGCAACATTGCGGACCGCTTGCGGCAAGACCACATGCATCATCGCTTGCCAGCGCCCAAGACCGGTGGAACGCGCGGCTTCCAGTTGACCGGCCGGAATACTTTCGATCCCGGCGCGAACAATCTCCCCATAATAGGCCGCGCTATTGATCGTGAAGGCCACCAGCACGGCGCCGAAAGCAGGCACATCAAAACCCAGTAACGGCAGCCCATAAACCGTATAAATCAACAGCACCAAGGGCGGGATCGAGCGAAAGAAATCAACCAACGCGATCAGCAGCCAGTTGACCCAGCGAATTTTAAAGCTGTGCACGGTCGCGATCATGGCCCCGAGCGCGAAGCCAAGCGGCACAACGGCAACACAAAGCTTGATGGTCATCCACCAACCTTTCAACAGCAGCGGATAAACCTGCGCAATGCTGTCGAGATTGAAAAAACTAAAGCGAATAACCTCCCAATCCATAGCGTCACCGTTTCCAAGCAAATCGTGTTTCAACCCAGCGGCTGAGAATCACCAGCGGGAAAAACACCAACAAATAGCCAATTGCCGCCAGTGTTAACGGCGAGGTATTGGCCGCATAAGCAAGCGATGTTTGCGCGACGGTGAGCATTTCTTGCACCGCCACAACGGACGCCAAGGCCGTGTTTTTGGTAATCGCAATGGTCCGGTTGGTGAGCGGCGGAATGGTCATTCGCAGCGCTTGCGGGATCACCACATAGATGAGCGTTTCCCCAAAGCTTAGCCCAGTTGAGCGCGACGCCTCCCATTGACCTTTTTGAACCGAGGTAATGCCTGCCCAAAAAATCTCCTCAGCAAAAGCTGCCAAGACGAACGACAGACACAGCCAACTGATGGTGAAACCCGACAGGGCCAGGCCCGCATAGGGTAAGCCAAAATATCCGATAATAAGCAGCACCAGCGGTGGCAGGGCGCGAAATAAATCAACAAATAGGACAATCCCTAAATTGATAACCCGCCATTGAAAAGCCCGCAGGCAAGCCAGTAGCAGGCCCAAAATCAGCCCGGTCGCAATCACGCTTAAGGCCAGCGCAAGGGTGATCCAAAAGCCGCCGATCACGTCCGGCAGATATTTGATCATCACATCAAGATTAAAAAATTGATCGATAAAAGCGTCCATGATCCTGGCCCGCTAGTTGCCGCTAACGCGGGACAAAAAGCTGCGGGTTCGATCATGCTGGGTATTGTTAAAAACTTGCTCGGGCGTGCCCTGTTCAACAATCAGACCTTGATCCATGAACAACACGCGATCGGCGGCTTCAGCAGCGAAGCGCATTTCATGGCTGACCACCACCATGGTCATGCCGCTGGCCCGCAGCTCGCGCATCACTTCCAGCACCGAGCCGACCAATTCAGGGTCAAGGGCCGATGTTGGCTCGTCAAATAAGATCACTTCCGGTTCCATGGCGATGGCCCGGGCAATTGCCACACGTTGCTGTTGGCCACCGCTTAACTCGTTCGGAAAACTGCTTGCTTTATGGCTTAAACCAACCCGCCGCAGGGCCTCATGAGCGAGCGCCTCGGCCTCGGTGCGCGGGATTTTTTTGACTTTCCGCAAAGCCAGCGCGACATTGCCGAGCGCCGACATATGCGGATATAGATTGAAGCTTTGAAAGACCATGCCGATCCGTTGGCGCACTTGGTTAATATCAACACCTTTAGCGGTAATTTCTTCGCCCATGATGTGGATTGTGCCGGCGGTTGGCTGTTCCAAAAGGTTACAGCAGCGCAGCAAGGTGCTTTTGCCGGAACCTGAGGGGCCGATGATGAACACCAATTCTTGTGGCGCGACTTGCAGGTCAACACCGAACAGAACCTTCAAATCACCAAATGATTTTTCAATATTCTGGGCGTCGACAATCGGCTGCTGGCGGTTCATGTCAAACTCACGCTAGGTGCAAATCTTCGAGAGCAATGTGCCGGCCACACGGCGGCCGGCACCTCAAAAATGATGTCTTAGTTCGCGCAGCCACTATTAGATGGCGTGCTGTCATAATTGGCGAAACCCGGAACGCCGATGCCGGCGACAACCTTATAGGCTGCGCCCCCAGCGACAGGCTTCTGGCCAGTCCATTTTTCATGGATTTTCGCAATCGTGCCGTCAGCTTTCATGCATTCCATAACTTTTTCGAACTTTTTGCGCATGTCACCGCTGGTTGTGTGAAACGCCATGGCGCCCACGCGACCGGAGGAAATCACCAAATTTGACGGCTCAACTAGAGGGTTTTTCTGAGCTGTCCAGCCCATCACCGTATCGCCGGCAAAATTGGCATCGGCGCGGCCTGCGGCAACGGCTGCAATGGCGTCAGCATTCTTGCCAAAGCGCACCAATTTCCACTTGTACTTGTTCAGACGTTCCGGCGCCGACAACCATTTGTCGTAGAAATTACCTTTGTTAACGGCAATTGTCTTACCGGCGAGATCATCCAGACTGTTAACTTGCGGTGCGCCCTTTTTAATCAAGAATTGAAAGTTAACCTCGAAATATGGCTCACCAAACAACATCTTGTCGGAACGCTCTTTGGTCACTGTCGTTGGCGCAATAATGACCACGTATTTGCCGGCGGCCAATCCCGCAAAAATGCCAGACCATTCTTGGTCGATGACCTCATGCTTGACGCCCATGCGTTTTGCCATTTCTGCAATAATATCGACGTTATAACCTTCGACACCGCCGCTTGCAGAAGCCATCACATGCGGCGAATATCCAACGTCCGCAGCAACCTTCATGGTTTCAGCAGACGCACTGCCCGCCGCCATCAGAGACATAGCGATCCCCGCAACGAGTTTTTTCATTTGATCACCCCTTCGGCATAAAGTTTCAGATAAAATATGAGCGTGGCAGCCGCACGAACTAATCGCTTTTAGCTAAAACCAACACGAGCCATGTCAGCACACTTTCAACAAGTTGGAAAGTCATTGGTTTTTGAGGCGATTATTCGCAAAAGACTCGAAAAATATCGATATCGAAAACCAACACCCGATCGTTAACATCGACAAAAGATAGCTTCAGCCGCTATTTTATCGGCTCATCAAGATTGCAAGCGAGCACCCTGTGACAGACAGCATTATCCGCGACCTTGTCGGCTATGCCGGTAACTCACCGCAACCAAATTGGCCGCATCGGGCGCGGCTGGCGGTCAATTTTGTCCTCAACGTCGAAGAAGGCTCCGAGCGATCGGTCAGTCTCGGCGACGGGGTCAACGAAACCGGCCTGGCCGAAGTTTCCGGCGGCCGCCATCCCGCAGGTATCCGCGACCTCGGACTGCAAAGTTTATACGATTATGGCTCCCGGGCCGGTGTCTGGCGGGTTTTGCAGCTTTTCCAAGAACGCCAGATGCCGATGACCGTCTATGCCTGCGCGATGGCGTTGGAGTGTAACCCTGCGATGACCGAGGCATTGGCCGCCGCAGGCTGCGATTTCGCAGGTCACGGTTGGCGCTGGATCAATCATTTTGAACTTGATGAAGACAGCGAGCGTGCGCATATCGCCAAAGCCGTGGAAATTATTCAGCGGCTCACCGGCGAGCGCCCCTATGGTTGGTACTGCCGATATGCACCAAGTGACAACACCCGCCGGCTGTTGGTCGAAGAAGGCGGGTTTTTATATGATTCCGATTCCTATGCCGACGACGTGCCCTATTGGCAAGAATTGGCCGGTAAATCACATCTGATCATCCCCTATACCCTCGATACTAATGATTTGAAATTTGGGGCACCGGCCTCTTACGGCTCCGGTGAAGACTTCTTCAACCATCTGCGTGATAGTTTCGATCAGCTGTATGAGGAAGGTGCAACGGCCCCGAAAATGCTGTCGGTTGGCCTCCACACACGCTTGGTCGGGCGGCCTGGACGCGCCCGCGCCCTGGCGCGTTTCCTCGACCATGTGCAAAACCATCCGGACGTTTGGGTCACACGGCGGGTTGATATCGCACGCCACTGGATCGCCCATCATCAGCCAAACAATCAACCATAAGGAGCCGTGCCGTGATCACCTTCGACCTGGCGGCACTGTCCGCTGCCGATGGCTACAAGCTGTTACGTAATGTGGTGACACCGCGGCCCATAGCTTTGGTGACGACAGTTGATGGTGATGGTGTCGTTAACGCCGCACCGTTCTCATTTTTCAATGCCATCGCATTTGATCCGTGCATGGTTGTCCTTGGGCTCGAAGCCCGCCCTGACGGCAGCCCGAAAGATACCTCACGCAATATCCGTTTAAACCGAGAGTTTGTGGTGAACATCGTTGATCATGCGGCCGCCGAGAAGATGAACCTGTGTTCAACGCCACTTGAACCCGGGCAATCGGAGCTGCCGCTGGCCGGCTTCACGGTCAGCCCATCGAGCCTGGTTAAGCCACCCCGGCTGGCCGACCTGCCGGCAGCCTTGGAATGTGTCCGCCATACAACTTTGGAACTTGGCAATCTGCGGGAAATCGTTGTCGGTGAGGTGCGCGCCATTGCCCTGCGTGACGATGTCATTGACCCACAAAACCTGCATGTTGATGCGGCAAAGCTCGATACCATTGGGCGGCTTGGCAGCAATCTATATAGCACCAGCCGTGACCAGTTCGCCCTTGACCGGCCGGACGGCAAATAACGCCTGCCGATCAACGCCGCTAGCTGTCTTTATCAAGCGTGTTTTCACCCGCCATATAAACGGCAACGGTGCTAAAACGACCGTCTGTGATGGTGAAGAAATTGCAGTTTGATTTATACACCAACTGCCCGGAATGCAGGGTATTCACAACCCGAAACTGGGCCGCAATCCGGCCTTCCGACGGCGCACTGACAAACTGAAAATGATCGTGTTGAACAGCGTCATGGCTGCGCCATAAGCGGGTAAACATGCCGCTGATTTCAGCATGGCCGTGTAACACCACCCCATGAGTTTCAACCGTGAACCGGCAATCCGCGCTAAGGGTGGCCAGAACGGCCGCCATATCTTCGCCATCCACCGCCGCAAAATAACGCTTCACCAAGGCAATCATGGCCGCCGCATCAGGGGCATCAGGGGCACCCATCAGGCGGTCCGATCGCGCAGCAGCGCCGTCGCTCGAAGGCCGGCGATATGCCCAAGGGTCACCGCCGTCAGCAGCCCATTGCCCGACAGGTAACCCCAATCGGACGGCCCGGAAACCCCACGCGCCGCGCCGCCGCCCGCAAATAGATTTGGCATTTTACGGCCATCCTCCCGCAAGACCTGCGCATCCTTGTCGACGATCAGGCCGCCTTGGGTATGGAACAGCGCACCGGTCACCAAAACTGCATGATAGGGCGGCGTTAGCGCCGCTTTATCAAAACGTCGGCCGAAGCGATCGGTTGCCTTTTGATCAGCCGCCAGCGCCGTTTCCGCCAAGGTTTTTTCAAGGGCCGCTTGCGGCAATCCGGTTATGGCCGCCAATTCGGCCACATCCGCCGCTGTTTTTACGGCGCCGGCGGCGAAAGCTTGGCGGTAATCGTCAAACTCCAGCCCAAGGGTGTGGCGGGCGGCATCAAAAATATTCCACGCCTTACTGCCCGGTTGCGCAATCACCCGGCGGGCTTGTTCAGAATAGCCGGAATGTTCATTGGCGAATCTCTCGCCGTCCTGATTGACCTGGATCGCACCTTCCATCATCAGCGCCCAGGTGATTAAAATACCATGCGGTTGCGCAACCGACCCATGCCCTTGGTAGGAACCAAGGTCACCAAGCCCGGCGCCAAGCTCGCGGGCCCAAAGGATGGCATCACCTTGGTTGCCGCGATGGCCAAAATAATCCGCCTCCCGCATATCCGGGATCAGCTCGGCAACCATCGCCGGGTTACCGCCAAAGCCATTGCAGGCCAAAATCAGCGCGCCGCAACCAAAATCCTCAACCGTTCCATCGGGGCGCTGAAAGCGGACGCCGCGGATATGGCCATCGGCATCGGCGAACAGGCCGGTGACATGGGCATTGGTAACAATCGGAATCTCCGCAGCATCAACAGCGCGGCTTAGCCCCCCAATCAGCTCACCACCGGTGCGCGATGCGGTGCCATGCATTCTGTAGGCACTGTGTCCGGGATACAGGAAACTATCGATCACATCTAAGTTCAGATTATGGTTTTGATTAAGCCAGTCAATGGTGACGGTTGATTGCCGGCACAGCACATCCACCATCTCAGGATCGGTTTCATGATGGGCTTTGGCTAAAATGTCTGCGGCCATACAGGCGACATCATCATCGATGTCTTTGGCCTTTTGAGCGGCAGTGGCGCAGGCCGGAATCAAACCCGAGGACAGCTCCGTCGAGCCACTTGGCAAAGCGTCACGTTCCAGCAAAACAGCCTCACCACCGGCACCATGGACGGCCAGACCTGCCACCATCCCGCAAGCACCAGCACCAATAATGACGACCTCGGCGCCGGCCTCAAAGGTGGCGGTATCGGCAGCTAAAATCGTCACCTCAACCTCCAAACGCGCGGACCGCCTCATCGACCTCGGCAACTTCCGAGATCGTGGCGAGCGCTGCAATGGTCGCATCGTGTGCAGACTGGCTGAAGGCGGCACAGCCATCGGCCAGAACGACCGTATGAAAGTCGCGAACATGGGCGTCACGCACGGTCGAGGCAACACCGCCATTGGTAACAATGCCGCCAAAAATCAGCGTGTCGATGCCAGCCCGCGCCAACATCCATTCCATCCGGCTCTGGTAGAATGCGGAGAAAGCCACTTTTTCAACTTTCAAATCACTGGGCTGCAGCACCTCGATCAAATCCTGACCAAAGCTGCCGGGTGCAAAATCACCGGCGGTCAGAAATGGTCGTAAGCGCTTTAAATGCGGCGATATAAACGGCGCACCGCCGCGGCCGGGGACCAGGGTAAAATGCGTTGAAACGATCCACCCGCCAGCCGACCGAACCGCATCAGCAAGTCTTTTATGCCGCTCCGGCAGGGCCGCAATCGCAGCTGATTTCTGTTCGGCCCGGCCATAAGCGCCCTCAGGATGCAAAAAATCATTCTGCATATCGACGATGACAAATGCGGCCTTTTGGGGATCGTGAAGCGTGATCATGGTGCCTAATCCTGCTGCCTGATAATCAAATTTCCAAACTGATCGACAGTTGCGCTCAAACCTGGGTCGACGAAAATGGTGGTATCGGTTTGCTCGAGCAGCGCCGGCCCGGCGATGGTTGCGCCGACAGCCAGCAAGGGCCGTTCATAGATGGCAGCCTGATGCCAGCCCCCATCGGCCCACACCGCCCGTTCCCCTGTTTGCGCGTCGACCCCGGCGGCAATTTTTGGTGCCAGTAATTTAAGGTCCAACTTGTTGCGATGGCCAATCACCGCCACCCGCAGATTCAACACCCGGATCGCAATCCCTGAAAGCGGCTTGCCGAAAACGGTGCGATAGCGGGCTTCAAAGCTGCTGCGGATAACATCTGTGTCAATCGCCGCATCCACCGGCAAGGTCACATCGACCGTGTGGGTTTGGCCAAGATAGGACATATCCAGCGCGAAAACCGTGCTCTGCCCGGCAAAGCTGACCGCCGCCTTGGCCAACAGCTGGTGCCCGGTGGCCGCAAAGCTTTCGATCATCACCGTCAATGCGGCCGTATCGAGATCGTCCAACATGGTATTTAAGGTTTGAACAAAGTCGTGCCGCATATCAGCCACCGTGCAACCCAGCGCCGACGTCACCCCTGGATAAAGCGGCACAACTGCAGCCTTCAAGCCAACATCCTTGATCAAGGCACCAGCATGAAGCGCGCCACCACCGCCAAAGGGCATGGCCACAAAATCGCTGGGATTATGACCACGCTCGATCGACACCAAGCGAATGGCACCGGCCATCCGGGCATTGGCGACACGCACAATCGCTTCTGCTGCCGTCATCACATCAAGCCCCAGCGGGGTGCCCACTGCGGCCATGATGGCGTTGCGGGCCGCATCAACATCAAGCCGCTCCAAAGCCCCACCGATGGGGCGATCGGCATTAATCCGCCCGAGCACAACATTTGCGTCGGTCACGGTGGGCCGGGTATTGCCGGCGCCGTAGCAAACAGGCCCGGGATCAGACCCGGCCGATTCCGGGCCAATTTGCAGCAACCCGCCGCGGTCGACCCAGGCAATCGACCCACCGCCTGCGCCAATGGTGGTCATTCCGATCATCGGTGTGCGAATAACCATGCCGAAATCGACGGAGGCTTGGGTGGTTAACGCACTTTCACCGTCGACAACCAAGGAAACATCAAAACTGGTGCCGCCCATATCGCAGGTGATAACATTCGAAAACCCTGCGTTACCGGCGATATAGGCGCTGGCGATCACACCTGCGGCCGGTCCTGACAGGGCCGTGCGGATTGGCCGTTCACAAGCGGTATCAAGCGACATCACCCCACCGTTTGATTGCACGATCAAGACTTCACCGGCGAAATTTTCTGCGCCTAAAGCGCCTTCTAAGCGCCTCAGATAATCGGCAATCGCCGGCTGCAAATACGCATTCAGCGTGGTTGTTGAGGTGCGCTCAAATTCGCGGATTTCCGGTAAAATTTCATGCGAGGTGACAACATAGTCGTTGGGCCAAACATTCTTGACCGCTGCCAAGGCAGCCTGCTCATTGGCGGCATTGGCATAGGCGTTGATAAAGACAATCGCCACCGCTTCGGCGCCGCTGGCCAGAAGTTGCCTGGCCGCCGCTTCAACCTCACCTGGGTCAACAGCGGTATGGCAACTGCCGTCTGCAAGGGTTCTTTCGGCCACCTCAAGGCGCATATCACGGTCCACAACCGGGGTGAATTGCCCCCAAAGACCCCAGGTGTGCGGGCGATCTCGGCGGCGCATCTCCAAGGTATCACGGAAGCCGGCGGTTGTAATGATGCCCGTCGGTGCGCCCTTCTTCTCTAAAAGCGCATTGGTAGCCACGGTTGTGCCGTGAATCACGGTTGAGATGTCGGCAAAATCGGCGACCTCGGCTTTGATGCCGGCAAGGAAGCCTGCCGATTGATCTGGTTTCGAGGTCGGCACTTTGGCAACCGTGCAAGCGCCCGTGCTCTCATCAAGGAAAAACACATCGGTAAATGTGCCGCCGACATCGACACCAACAATTTTTCGTGCCTGGCTCATGCTTTGGCGTCCTTCCGGCAGGCCGCCGTCGCAGCCTGATCAAGGGTGCCGTCGGCGGCGACAATAACGGCGTAATCAGCTTTCGCCGCCGCAACGCTCACATAACCAAGGCGAACATCTTCAGCAACCCGTTCAGGTTCTCGGTCTAAGGCCTGGCCGTAACCGCCGCCGCCTGGCGTTTCCAGGCGCAAATGCTGGCCGCGCAATAATTTCACCCCAACCATCTTCGAGCCCATTGCCGGGCTGTGCATGCCGTCGGCTTGCTGGTAATAAAACCGATTGCCGGCGCCGGCACCGCCGGCAACCACACCAGGCGGATCAAAGCGGCCGCGCTCGCCAAACAAAAATACATCGGCATCCTGTTCCAGCAATTCAATTTCATAGATTGCCCCCAGACCGCCGCGATTATGACCCACACCACCGGAATCAGGACGCAATGCCCATTGCTTAAAAAACACCGGATAGGCCGCTTCCAAAATCTCTGCCGGCGGAATGGTGGCTGTCGAAATTGGCGCATTGCCGTGATTTAAGCCATCGCCTTCGGGATGGCCGCCATGGCCGCCACCGAAGAAGCTAAACATCACCCAGCGCCGCCCATCGCTGCGGTGGCCGGCCAGCGACAGGGCGTTGATGGTGCCATAAGCGCAGGCGTTTGAGCGTTCCGGCGCAACCTCGGCAATGGCCCGGTGAACATTGTCAATCACCCGCAAGATGGTTTCCGTATAGCCACCAACAGGCTTTGGCGCGGTGACGGACAAAAGCATGCCATCGGGGATGATAATATTAATCGGCTCCAGCACCCCGGCATTGGCCGGGACATCGGTGAAAATATGTTTGATGGCCACATAAACCGAGGCAATGGCCGTTGACCGCGAAATGTTGACGGGCCCAGCACAGGCCGGTGAACTGCGCGAGAAATCAAGGCTCATAACATCACCGTCGATGGTAAGATCGAGGGCAATTTTCAACGGTTCATCAACCACCCCATCATTATCAAGCCAGTCGTCAACACTGAATTTGCCGTCCGGCAATTCAGCGATATTAGCACGCATTAATTGGGCCGCGCGCTGCTGCAATTCAGCAAACACCGTGGTTAATGTTGCGGCGCTAAACTCGCTCAATAATTCCGCCAGCCGGCGGGCACCGAGGTCGAGGGCATTGATCTGCCCGCTCAAATCTCCAATCAAACTGCCGGGAAGCCGCGAGTTAGCGGCCAAGATATCGACAATATCTTGGCGCAGTTCACCTTTTGAAAACAGCTTCACCGGCGGAATAAGCATCCCCTCTTGAAAGCATTCGGTGGCAACCGGGTTGTAATTACCCGGCACATTGCCGCCGACATCATGCCAATGCCCCACCGAGGCCAGATAACAAAACACCTCACCGTCGTGGTAATACGGGCGGACCAGCTTAAAATCCGATAAATGCGTACCGCCATCATACGGGTCGTTAAAGATATAAACGTCACCTGGTGCAAGATCGCCATCGCGGGCGACTTTCTCGATCACGGCTTTGACCGCAAAGGACATCGCCCCGACAAAAATGGGCAGACCGGATTTACCCTGGATAAGGGTCGCGCCGGTGGTGGCGTCATACAAGCCATGCGAGGCATCATGGGCCTCAGCAATGATCGGATTGAAAGCCGAGCGGAACAGTGTTGCATCCATCTCATCGGCGATTTGCTCAAGGCGGCCCTTCAGGACTGCCAATGTGACGGGATCAATCATTTATCTGCCTGCGCCGCCCCGGGCGTCCGCTGGTGGCGGCCACGCATGTAATTGGCCGCCGGCACTTCATTGACGATCACGGTGACACCATCAAGCGGTGCCGCGATGGTCGCCGTCACCGCGTCGGTGAGCCGCCGGCATAACTGCTGACGTGTCTGTTCGTCGTAGCCTTCCATTAATGTCACCGTAACGACCGGCATAACAAGCACCTCTCGGGTTTGCGATCACGGCTGGCGCTCCTGCACAAGGGTTCACCTCGGCAGGTGCCTCAGCACGGTCTTTTTCGTGATGGGCGGAATATTTGGCCTTACACTCTAAATTAACGCATTCATACCAGTACACACAGCAGTGCGCTAGGCTGCTGGGGAATATTGCGTCAAACGTGCGCGCTGGCGCCTGTTTCGAACCTGCTGACGGAACGCGGCAGGTATTATGATCGCCTTGGTGACGAAGGGAGACCAAAGACATGCTTGGCAAGCTCATCCCGACCACATTGGTTGGCAGCTATCCGCAGCCCAATTGGCTGATAAACCGCGACCTCTTGCTGACCGAAGCACCGCCACGCGTGCGGCTGCGCGACATTTGGAAGGTCGCCCCGGCGGAATTGGAAGAGGCCCAGAATGATGCCACACTGACAGCCATTCACGACCAACAGCGGGCCGGTATCGATATTCTCAGCGACGGTGAGATTCGCCGCGAAAGCTATTTCAATCACTTCGCGAATGCCCTTGAGGGCCTGGATATCGATAACCCGGCATTTCTACTCAATCGCCGAAATGTTGCCATACCGGTGCCCCGCGTGGTTGCGGAAATTAAGCGTGTTCGTCCGGTTCAAGTTGCCGATGTGAGCTTTCTTCGCAAGCACACAAAATGACCCATAAAGGTCACCATTCCAGGTGCCTTCACCATGGCAAAACTTGCCAAAGATGACTATTACGGCGACTTTGCAGCCTTTGTCGCCGCCTATGGTAAAGCCGTCAATGGCGAGCTTTTAGATATGAAAGCTGCCGGCGCAGATGTTGTGCAAATTGATGAGCCCTATTTACAAGCCTATCCGGAAGACGCCGATAAATATGGTCTGGCCGCCATCAACACCGCTTTGGCCGGGGTGCCCGGGCCAACGGTGGTGCATCTGTGTTTTGGCTACGCCTATGTGGTAAAGGACAAGCCTGCAGGCTATTCCTTCTTACCGCAGCTCAATGCCTGTGCCGCCGATTATGTGTCGGTTGAGGCCGCACAACCCAATCTTGATCCTGCCATTCTGGCAGAACTGCCGGCGAAAAAATTTCTATTCGGATGCATCGATCTTGGCAGTGATGAGGTGGAAACGCCGCATTTGGTTGCTGAACGCTTGCGCGGGGCGCTGCGGTATATTCGCCCCGAGCAGTTGGTCGCGGCACCTGATTGCGGCATGAAATATCTGTCGCGCCCGGTCGCCTTCGCTAAGCTGCAAGCCTTGGCGGACGGTGCCGCAATGGTGCGGGCCGAAGTTTGTTAATGTCGCGCCGGCCCGGCGATGCGGCCAGGTTAGGGCCAGTCCTGGGCGCAACGGAAACCAATATATACGACGGCCATATCCGGCGGCTTTCCGGCGCTGTGGTCACTGTGCATTTGGGCAGCGCCATACCACCATGAGCCGCCCAGGGTCAGGCGACGATCACGGCGGTCTGCATCGGCCCAGGTATCAACCCATTCCCAGACATTGGCCGCCATATCATACAAACCGTTAACCCCGGCTTTCGAGCGGCCGGCTGGGGCGTGACCAATGCCGCGACGTAATACCGCGCGATGATCAATGGCGGCGGTAGCGCCGCAGTTTTGATAACAATTTGCCCCCATCGGTGTGTCGCCGATTGGATAGGGGTAGCTGCGCCCCTGGCGAAACGGCGGCGGCGCGGCGGGGCGCATTTCAGTATATGCCGCCAGTCGCCATTCCGACGCCCGCGGCAAGCGTTTGCCGGCCCAACGGCAGAAGGCCGCAGCCTCATCAAACGTCACATGAACAGCAGGCTCATCATCCCCTGCGGGCACGCCAAACGGCGTCGCCCATGTCCATCCAGGTTGCCGTTGCCAGCCAGCGGCATAGACCAAGCCGCCGTTTTGCCGCTCAGCCAAAGTGACGGTACCGGTGGCGTCGACAAATTGCCTAAAGCTGCCAATTGTGACTTCGGTGAGGTCAATATCAAAACCCTGGATCGGGCGCATGTCGCTGTTGGCCGGACCGGCCGCAACCGCGCTCAGCACAGCGACGAGGGCCAATAACCGGCGGCCGATCAAGGCCGAAAACGGCGACCTTCGATCGCCGGTACATTTATTTTTGGACACTGACCAACCTCTTTGCCCTCACCCATGGCATCGCCGTGACGTCGCCGCCGCTGCATGTATCTCGCCGATATACGGCAAGCATGCTATATCTTCAACAACACTAGCAGGAGTAAAACCGATGGTCGCACAAACCCCCAACACCGCCGCCCACGATGCCCTGGCAACGCTTGCCTCGCGGTATATCAACGTCGATAGTCTGCCGTGGGTTGCCACAAAATATGCCGGTATCGACATGAAAACCCTTGTTGAAGATCCAGAAAGCGGTCTGGTCACCGGCTTATTCCGCTTCCAGCCCGGTGCCCAGTTGCCCTATCACGAGCATGTTGAGATTGAACAAAGCTGGATTTTGCAAGGCGCCTTGCATGACCATGAAGGGGTTGCCCGAGAAGGTGATTTTGTTTGGCGGCCGGCCGGTAACCGCCATGCCGCCTGGAGCGAGGAAGGATGCATCGCGCTCAGTTTCTTTTTGAAACCCAATAAATTTTTCTTGGAAGATGGCGAACATACGGGATGGGACCAAGACCCTGCGGCGGCAACAACCACCTAAGCTGTGCCGGGCGGCGGCGTATCTGTCCCATGGACCATCGCAAGCAAACCCATCGTTAACATCCACATCGCAGCCGGAGAAAGACAGTTGTGCCATACGATCACTGGCATGACAGGCCTATTTCCCGCATCCTGACAGGCCAGATTGAAGCAACACATTACGTCGATTTGGAGGCGATGGCATGGCTGTTTTAGAACTCCCTGATTTACGGCTAAGTTATCAGCGTGCCGGCAGCGGCCTGCCCCTGGTCCTGCTGCATGGCTGGCCAGAATGGTCCGGCATTTGGCGACATAACCTGCCGGCGCTGGCTGAAAACTTTGACGTGGTCGCCCCTGACTTGCGAAACTTCGGGGCCAGTGTCGGCGCCCCGGCCCGTGACGTCGACCATTATGTTGCCGACTTGGCAGCCTTGGTCGATGATCTTGGTTTCGAGCGCTTTGGCTTGGTCAGCCATGACGTCGGGGCGTTTTTAGCGCAAGACTATGCCCGCGCAAATCCCCACCGCCTGGCCGGGTTGTTTTTTTTCGACTGCCCACATTTCGGCATTGGCCCACGCTGGGTCGCCAATGGTCAACTGCGGGAGATTTGGTATCAAAGCTTTCAACAACTTCCCTTAGCCGCTGATCTCGTCGGCCTGTCACGGGACAGTTGCCGACTTTATTTCAGACATTTCTTACAGCACTGGGCCAGCAATCCGCATCGTTTTGACGATGTGCTTGAGGAATGGGTCGACACTTTCATGCAGCCCGGCCGGATCGCCGGCGGTTTCCGCTGGTATGCGGCAGCCAATGAACGCCGCCGGAAAGCCATGGCCGGGGATCAGCCGGCAGCGGCGCGGATCGACGTGCCGGCGTATTCGCTCTGGGGCCAAGACGATCCAATCTTGCGTGTTGACTGGCAGCCGACCTTGACCGAGGTTTTCAGTGATATCGCGTTACACCAAGCGCCCGACGCAGGGCATTTTGTCGCCTGGGAGACCCCTGGCCTGGCCAACCGCGCGATCACGACGTTTTTTGCTGGCCGCCGGTAAACAGGTAACGAGCTTATTGCCGGCGGCCCCCTCGCCGTGCTGCCGATTAGGCAACCTGTGCGCCTTCGGTGCCGTCGGCGGCGCGGAACCAATCACCAATATCCGAGGAGGTAACGAAAATCGTGTCGTCACGCTGCATCAGCAGGTCCAATGCCTTCTCAAAATGGTAGGCCACATGTGGCACGCCGATAACATGTGGGTGCAGGCCGAAGGTCAGCACCCGCGGTTGCTTTTCGGCCTCCCGCTCAAACATCGCGACGGTGGCTTGCAAGCGCTTCAAAACCTCATCTGAGGAACTGTTCTGGATTGCATAAATCAGCACGTCATTCAGCTCAAACGTATACGGCAGGCCGATCATCGGGCCATGCTTGGTGCGAATCCAAAAGGGCAGATCGTCAAGCACCCAATCGTGCAGAAATTCAAACCCTTGGGCCTTCAAGAGATCTGCGGTATCTGATGTCTCGGCAAGCCCTGGCCCCAGCCACGCCCGCGGTGCCTGCCCCGAAAGCGCCGTCAGCTTTTCGGCGCATTGCCGGATAACCGCTGCTTCATCATCGGCTTGTTTCAAGGATTGTTGGAACCAGCCATGGCCGACCAATTCCCATTTCGCCGCCAGCACCGCCGCCATTAAGGACGGATAGACATCTGCGACTTGCGCGTTCAAAAAGGCCGATGCCGGCAAGTTACGCGCCGCCAACATATCCATGATCCGCGGCATGCCGCAGCGCAGACCGTATTCGACCCAAGAGAAATTCGGAACGTCCGGCGGCGGCAATTGCATGCCGTGCGGCGGCGGCAAGACACCGCGCGGCATCGGCCGGTCAAACGGCCAGTATTCAATGTTCATACACAAATGCACCATGATCGGCTTGCCGTTCAACGGCTCTCACGGCGGCCGCTCACTGCTCATCTGGAATGGCACCCGTGGGTTGGACCACATAACGCTCTCCTTTTCGGTCAGATCGACAGCATGACTTTGGCGACGGCGTAAATCTAGATCAAACATACCAGCGTACCGAGGATCATTTTGACGCCCCAGAACAGCGCTGACGCCCGAGGACAGCGCGGACGCCTGAGGACAGCGCCGACGCCAAGCCGGCCACTGGCCATCGCAGCAACCGCAGGACTGCTGATAAGTTTCTGAGAAGGCGACGATTTAGGGACAAATCAATGTCTGTCCGACGACAGACTTAACACCCTTTCAAGGTGATAATCGCGGCTACCGTTGAAAGTTGATCGGCCACGCGGAGGTATGTCGATGCACTTTGAAAAGCAAAACCGTGACGGTAAAATCACCATCATCGCCCACGCCAATGGCAATCGGCAGCCCCTGCCGGCGTTATGGCTACGGGAACGCGCACCAACCCCAGACCAGCTTGATGGCGACACCCATCAGCGCTTAATCAACCCGCATCAATTTGACGTTGACTTGCACCTCACTGCCGCCGAAATCACCGGCGACGCCCTGTATTTGGAATTTTCCGATGCCTATCAGGCCGCCTATCCCTCGGCGCTGCTCGCATCCTGGATAGAGCCGCCGGCTCGGTTGCCGGAAAAAATCCAATGGCGTGCCGACAGTCACATCAATTGGCGCTTTTCATGGCCTGACGTGCAAACAGCGGCAGGCCATTTCGCTGCCGTCGAGCAGTTTTTGAAACATGGCCTGATCATCCTGACCGATAGCCCCCGGCGACCGGGCACAATTCGCCAACTGGCAAAGCGGTTTGGCTATATTCGGGACACCAATTTTGGGCAAATTTTTGATGTCCGGGTGAAAACCGCAGCCAATGACCTGGCCTATAAACCAATTGCCCTTGGCCCGCATACCGACAATCCCTACCGTGAGCCCACCCCCGGCATCCAGCTGCTGCACTGTTTGCGCAATGACACCTCGGGCGGGGAGACGACGATGGTTGACTCCTTGGCCTGTGTCGCTCGCCTGCAGCAGCTTGATCCCGAGGGCTATCAACTTTTGGCAACGGTGCCGGTACGTTTTGCCTTCCAAGACCGCGATGACAGCCTGGAAGTTGACCGACCGATATTGGCCACCGATGCTCGGGGCCAACTGTTGGGCTTGCATTACAGTCCCCGCTTGGATTGGCTGCCGCTCATTGACGAAGACCGTCTCAAGGCTTACCAGCGGGCCCGAAAGACCCTATCGGCGCTGTTTGTTGATCCGGCCTATGAGCTGCGGTTTCGGCTGAACCCCGGCGACTGTGCCATGTTTGACAACAATCGCATCCTGCATGGGCGCACCGGCTATGATGATGGTGAAGGACGCCGGCATCTGCAAGGCTGTTATATTGACCGGGATGGCCCGGAAAGCCTGTACCGGCGTTGGCGGCGCGATCAGCAAAAGCTGTGATCAGGTGATAAAATGTGGCATGCAGAAATGACGACGCCGACAGATTAACAGGAACAGCTATGAACCAGATGACCGAAGTTTCCTTTCGCCGCATGGATCAAGGCACCCGCGCTGACTACGCCTTTTTGCACCGCCAAGAGCAAGCCTATATCACGGCCTTGCCGGAGCGGCTTTTAGAGGCTCTCCGGCGGCTTGATCAATCAATTGCCGGTTACCAAGTCAGCAGGCTTGAACATTCCTTGCAGTCAGCCAGCCGCGCCGAGGCCGACGGCGCCGATATCGAGCTGATTGTGGCAGCTTTAATTCACGACCTTGGCGATGATTTAGCACCCGAAAATCATTCCCAAATGGCGGCTGCCATCATCCGCCCCTATGTGCGCGCCGAAGTAACCTGGATCGTTGAGATGCACGGGGTTTTTCAGATGAAATATTTTGCCGATAAGGTGGATCTAAATCCCGATGAACGCGAGCGTTGGCGCAGCCACAAATGGTTCGACGGCTGTGAGCGGTTTTGCCGCGACTGGGACCAGATGTCGTTTGATCCGAGCTATCCCAGCAAACCTCTCGGCCATTTTGAACCAATGCTGCGGCAAATCTTCAGCCGGCCACCGTTTGACCCCGATATCATTGGTGACACCGCATAACGCGGCCCCGCCGTGGCCGCTGATCAAACGCCAGCAGGATGCGGCGCTTTCTTCAGACGGCTGGCGGTTTGCCATGCTCCGCGCCGGCGGCACACAGCATGGCTTGCAGTTTGCGCGATTGCCGGCGGCCGTCAAATTCGGCCTGCAAGCGCTTTTGGCCGGCGACAACCAGATCATGGCCACTGTCGGCACGGGCCAGCATAGCTGCCATGGCGGCGCATAAACTGCCGGCATCGCCTTCCGCTACCAGCAAGCCGGTTTGGCCATTTTCAATAATTTCCGGGATCCCGGCATGGTCGCTGGCGATCACCGGTGCAGCCGCCCGCAGGGCCTCAAGAACCACTGTCGGCAGGCCTTCGCAATCACCGTTACTGGCCTCTTTACTGGGCACAATCACGGCCCGGCAACGCGCCCATTTTGCAGCCAGTTCATCGGCTGCTTGCCAGCCAAGAAATCGAATTTCCGGAAGCCCTGCCGCCAATGCCCGCAACCGTGCTTCCTCAGGCCCGCTGCCGGCAATCTCAAGCACCGGAACAGTTGCTGCCGGCTGTTCCTGCAACAGCTGGCGATAGGCTTTGATCAAAACATCAAAGCCCTTTTTTTCAACCAACCGGCCGACCGCAAGAAAACCGCCGTCACGCGGCGCCGGCGCGGCCATGCTTGCCAAATCAAGACCGATATAATGGGTCTGTAATTTATCCTTTGGAAAGCCTTGCGCTTGCAACCGCCGGGCAACAAAATCAGAGACACACAGAAAGGCTGTTGCACGCGCCAGTAACGCCTTGCGTCGACGCTGGTAAATGGTCGGCAAAAGTCGCCGCCGGGTATGGGTTTCTTTGGTCGCGTCACCGCCGTGGAAGGTGACAAATAATGGCAGCCCTAATTGCTCGGCCAGGGGCAAAGCTAAAGCGCCGCCGCGGCCAAAGTGAGCATGGATAGCAATCGGCGCCGTGGCACGCAGTTTTGCCAGCGCGTCGGTCCATCCTAATTGCCGAAAAATCAGCCGCCCAATCGCTTCCCGCGCCGTCGCGATCCTGGGGCTCTGCAGTTCCGCATGCCGGCCCTCAAACCGATTGGCCACGTAAACAGGCTGCAGGTCATCAAAGCCAACATAATGCGACGTGATAAAACCTTCCGAGGGCATTAATAGTTTGTCTCGGAATACTAAACAGGATGACATCGCGTAATTTCGCTCTCTGGCTCGCCCGACTCGACGGAGTCGCAGCAATGATATCGTTGTTCCATTCATTGGCAAAGTACCCGTTTTTCAAATAATCGCCAGTATTGTCCGACATTCAAACAGTCAGTCCAAAATATCATCTGTTTTGGCATTGCGCCGCACGCAATCATTTTTCTGTTAATTACTCGTTTTAGTTGTTATTGTGAGGTTTAATCGGTCGGAAGACCAGCAAAGGAACACACTGTTTATTGAGGTGATAAACAACCATGTAAGACTTTCTTCAGCCATAGCGGTGCACCGTCAAGCCCCCTCCTTGGTGACGGTGATATGCACTAAACGTACCGCTATCTGAGCTATTGCTGCCGCCCGATTTGCCGCTGGCACCGCCAGCCGAGCAGAGCTTTTATCGCGCGAGCAGAAATGGTGCCATGCACCCTGATGTCTCGCCACGTTCGATAATGGGAGATGTTGAAATGGTGAAAATAACCATCAATGAAAAATCGCTGGATCTTGCTGGCCAAGCAGACACCAATCTGCTCTGGGCAATCCGAGATCTTGCCGGCCTGCCAGGCACAAAATTTGGCTGTGGCACGGGTCTTTGTGGCTCCTGCACCGTGCATGTCGATGGTGTTGCCGTGCGATCCTGTTTGGCCACATTAGAGGAGGTGGAGGGCAAAGCCGTCACCACCATCGAAGGGCTTTCGGACGATGGCCAGCATCCACTACAAGTTGCATGGCGACAATTAGGCGTGCCGCAGTGCGGCTATTGCCAGGTCGGCCAAATCATGCAGGCAGCCAGCCTGCTTTCTGAAAATCCACGTCCCAGCGACAGCGAAATCCTCGAGAGCATGTCAGGCAATATCTGCCGGCGCGGATGTTACGAGCGAATTGTCGCCGCCGTGCGTTTAGCATCAACGGGGGCTTAAGCGATGTTGAGAGATATTAGCCAAGATCCAACCACCGCCAGAACCCTGCAGGGTGCTGGTCATGTCGAAATCCAAAACATTTCCCGCCGTGGCTTTCTGGGAGTCAGTGGAAAGGCATTTGCACTTGCTTTGTTCCCGGCACCCGTCCAGGCCTTTACCCGCTTTAAAGTCCGCGGCAGTTCAATGCCGCAAGGCTTGCGCGAGGACCCATTGCTGTTTGTCTCGCTGACAGCCGACGGGTTGGTGACGGTGATTGTTCACCGGTCGGAGATGGGACAAGGGATCCGCACCTCCTTTGCGATGGTGATCGCCGATGAGCTCGGCGCCGATTGGACGCAGATGCGGGTCCGTCAAGCACCGGGCGACGAGCCAAAATACGGCAATCAAGATACGGACGGTTCGCGCTCGATGCGCCATCACATTCAGGCCTTGCGATACATGGGCGCGGCGATGCGGCAAATGCTGATCAATGCAGCCGCAGCTGAATGGGGCGTTGATGCAAGTCAGGTCAGCGCCGGTGTCAACGAAATCAAATCAGCCTCCCGCTCGGCAACTTTCGGTGAGCTTGCGGCCGGCGCGATGCAACAACCGGTGCCTCGGTTCGAGGACTTAACTTTTAAAACCGAGGAGCAATTTCGATATATCGGCAAGGGCAGTATTCTTGCCATCGACCTGGATGATATTGTTACCGGTAAAGCTGTTTACGGTGCCGATGTGGCGCTTGCAGGAATGAAATATGCGGTCATTGCGCGACCACCCGTGATAGGTGCAAAAGTGCTAAGCTATGATAGCGAAGCAGCCCTGGAAGTTCCCGGCGTGGAGCGGATTTTAATGATCCCGGTAAACGATCTGCCAATCGGCTTTGCGCCGCTTGGCGGCATTGCCGTGATTGCCGCACATACCGATGCGGCGATCAAAGGCCGCGACGCCCTGGTCATCAATTGGGGCGACAGCCGCCATGATGGCTATGATTCCTAAGCCTTCACGGCCGAGATGCGCGCCACCGCCAAAAAGCCCGGCAAAGTTATCCGTGCGGAAGGTCAGCCAAAGGTCCCCTTTGAGAAGGCCGCGCGGGTATTTGGCCGTGAATACGGGCAAGCACATATGGCGCACGCCCCCATGGAACCGCCGGTCGCGGTTGCAGATGTTCGCAACGGTAAGGCGGAGATTTGGGGACCGTTACAATCACCCTATCGCGCCCGCCAAGAAATCGCCAAAATTATCGGCCTTGATGTGGAAAATGTCACCATCAACGTGACCTTGCTTGGCGGCGGTTTTGGGCGCAAATCAGTTCCCGACTTTGCCGCCGAGGCGGCGATTTTAAGCCAGAAAGTCGGCGCGCCGATCAAGGTGCAATGGCCTCGTGAGGACGATATCCAGCACAGCATGTATCATACCACCGCCGTTGAACGCTTAGAGGTTGCGCTTGATGCCGACAATCAGGTCACCGGCTGGCGGCATAACTCTGTTGCACCGTCATTGTTATCGACCTTTGCACCTGATAGCGGCCATCAGTTTTTTATCGAGCACGTTCAAGGACATGTGGATATGCCGTTCGATATTCCACATGTCAGCATCGAAAATGGCCCGGCTTTGGCGCACACCCGCATTGGTTGGTTCCGATCGGTCTCAAATGTGCACCGTGCTTGGGCGGTTCAAACGTTTATTTCCGAACTTGCCGCCGAGCTTGGCCAAGACGAGCTTGACCTGCAATTGCGTCTGCTTGGTGCCGACCGGCATCTGCAACCAAGCAAACAAGGCTTCCCAAAGGATTTTTGGAACTACGGAGAAGACGGTGAAGCCTACCCAATTGACACCAAGCGAATCAAAAATGTTCTCAGACGGGCTGCCAAAGAGGCCGACTGGGGGCGGCCAATGCCAACCGGTGAAGGCCTGGGACTTGTTGTTCACCGATCGTTCGTTTCCTATGTGGCCAGCTGTGTACATGTCAAAATCGTTGATGGGCAGGTCACGGTACCTACTGTGCATACGGCAATTGACTGCGGGTTCGCTGCCAATCCGGAGCGTATTCGCAGCCAGGTGTAAGGTTCCGCAGTGATGGGGATGACGTTGGCGCTGCATAGCAAAGTGACCTATGAAAACGGCGCTGCAACCCAGTCCAATTTCCATGATTACGAAATGGTCAGGGCCGATAACTTTCCGCAAAAAAGCCACCCACACATCATCCAGCAACCGTTTTCGGCGCCGCCCGGCGGTGTTGGTGAACCTGCCGTGCCACCTTTTGCGCCGGCGCTTGGAAATGCCATTTTTAATGCCACAGGCAAACGCCTGCGTGATTTACCTTTCGGCAACACGCTAGAGTTGTAGGCCGTTATAAGTCCGGAAGCGTAAGGGAGCTCGGTCAATTCGCCGAGCTCCTGTCGTATCTGCCACCATTGCCATGGACCAAGCAGCAACCTAGAGCCGTTTTTATCTGCCATAAAATGCCTCGTTAGGTTGTTTTTTTGGGCTGAAAGATTTATTTAATGGTGCCTGCAGAAAGGTACGGGCGTTTCTTGCAACATTTGCGAAACGTCCATTTTGCGGGTTTTGAGCACAGATGAGCCAACATGAAAAATACCTCAACCTGTCTTTTTGGGCCGTAATTATCATTTTACCTGGTATTTTTCTATTCTTCGCCGGCCTGTACAAAGTGACGGAAAACCGCAGTTTTTCTCCATCCCATGCAACTGAGGACATACCGTCGATGACGACGGCAAGGCCATCACGCCCCGCGCAAAAAACGGCCTATAGCCCCCTGACAGAAGGGCGGAAAATTGCCACCTTGGTTTTTGCCGCCTATTCATCTCCGGATATTACGGCTGTCACAGACCTGCGTTTTGCCCATCACCGGACCAGCTCGGCCCTTGCCGGCAAAGGCCGGACGATTGATCACGGCAACCTTGAGGTAAGCTATCGTCAGTCAAACAGTTTTCATCATCAGGTAACTTTTAGGTTGTCCCATGACCGCCAGCATCGAACCGTCGGCCCACTATCGACGAATTTTGGTAATCCGCTGATTTGGGTGCATTTGGAATCAACCACCCGCACAATCAGCGCACTGACCGGCGTCAGTCCGTTTTATATCCGTGACCGATTGAAAACCGCGCTGCGCGCTTCGGGGCTGGTGCAGCCAATCACCGCGGTTTTCGGAAAACGGCAGATCCAGGCACGCGAGATCGTTTTAAAGCCTTTCAGAGGTGATCCATTGGACGCTCGCTTGGGTGTCTTTGCCAAGCTACAATTGCGCTTTCAGATCACAGATGCGGTGCCGGATAATTTCCTAAAACTTATCGCTGAAACACCGCCGAATGCTGACGGCAGCCAGACCTTCCAAGAAAGCCTAAGCTTACAACCAGCGCCTTACAGCAAAGCTAACCCGCGCCCGCCGTCACCAGAGAGGTGCCACCGTCAGGCCCGATACCGGTCTAAGAATTGCGCCAAATCAGCCGTCAACCGATCGAGAACAGGCTGCCAATCGCCAGGCACGGTTTGCCGGTAAAGCCGCGCCGAAGGGTAGTGATCATCCCTGTCCCGCGTCAGACCCCAACGGCAATCGGGAGCAGAATCAAGACAGACCCAAACAGGGACACCAACAGCACCTGCGATATGAACTGTGCTGTTGGCAACGCTAATGACCAAATCACAGGCGGCAACCTGTGCGGCAAAGTCATCCAGATTGACGGCAGCATCGATCGCCGGGTCAAGATGCAAATGATGCGCAAACTGCCGGCCAGCGCGGATAATCTCCCGGTCATGATTACCGAATTGCAACGAGATCACATTCAACCGGTCATTGCCGATGATCGCCTGCCAGTCGGCTAGCGGGATGCTGCGGCGTTGGCGTGCAGTGATGTTACCGCTGCGCCATGAGATGCCAATAATCGGTCCCGAGCGCTGCGCCTGGTAGCGCTGTCGAATGTCAGCCACGAGATCGGCATCCGGCACCAAAAACGCCGTTTTAGTCAAAACCTGCGGGTTTAAATCAGGGCGCAGGACAGCCATTAGGCTGGCCGCCGGGATCTGTCGTTGCCAGAGGGCCTGCAGTAATTCGGCGGCGGCCGGCTCGGATTTTTCATAAATCGCAAAATGGGGGAATGATCGCGCCAGTAATGGCCGCATCCGCGGTGCACATTCCACAGCAACCGGACCATCAAGTTGTTCCAAAGCCGTAAACAAGCTGGCGTAATACACCTCATCGCCAATTCCTTGCTCGCACCAAACCACAAGCCCGGCCCCATTCAAGGCTTCGCCTTGCCACCGTTGATGGGGCAAATTACGCCTTTCAACACCTTTTTCAGCGCCCTCACCATAGATATCAAAGCGATATTCAAATGCCGCCCAGCCCTCATCAAACTCGCCTCTTGCGATCAGAATTTGAGCGAGATTGTAATGTCCGGCGGCAAGCTCCGGTGCTGCCGTCACAACCTCCCGGGCCAGTGCCAAGGCGGTATCAACCTGCCCGCGCCGCAGTTCTGCCTCGCTCAGATTTAACCGCGCCGCCACCGACACAGGATTAAGCTCAAGGGCTTTGTGATAGGCCCTAACAGCTTCATTCACATACGTCATGTGAAGCATGACATTGCCCATGGTTAACCAGTAAACCGGCTCCTGACCGCGTTCGCCTAGGGCCGCTTTTAAGGTCGCATAAGCGATGTCGCCCTGGCCGTTTCGCGCCAGCACCGAAACCAAGCGGTAAAAACCATCACGATAATTCGGATCGCAGGCCAGCACCCGTTGATAGGCGTCAATAGCACTGTCCAGGGAGTCGATTTGCTGCGCAACAAAGCCCAGTAAAAACAGAGCGTTGACGTTGGTCTCGTCGTTTTCAACGATCGGCGCGAGGACATTTAAAGCCGCATCAAATTCCCGCCCGGCAATGAGCGCTTCCGCCTTTGTCAGAGCGGCGGCAATGTTGTCCGGCAGGTGGCTGCTCGCTTTGGTCATCGAAAATATCAACTATCCTGGGTGCCGTATATCATCGGCGCAGTGCCACGTTGATGTCGTGCTGAAGCTGATCGAGGACAGCTTGCCACGAGGCGGCGGCGCCACGCCGATAAAGATGTGCCGACGGATACCAAATACTCTCAGGCCCGGCGAGCTGCCAGCGCCAGTCGCTGCGTTGCGCCAGCAAAACTTTTAAATCCGCCCCTAAGGCGCCGGCCAAATCGGCGGTGACATTGGCGATGGAGACAACCATATCACAGGCTGAAATTGTCGCCGCAAGACCATCCAGATCCTTAAAATTATCAACCATCGGCAAGTCAATCACATCGATGCCGGTCGCTAATTTCAGTTGCTGTCGCTCGCCCAGCGTATCGCCATATTGCAAGTTAACAAAGATCAACTGCGGATGCGCAACAGCCGCCGCTAAAGCTGCCAGCGACAAACTTTTTAAGCTGCCGGTATCTTTGCTTTCACTCCGCCAGCTCAAGCCACAAATCCGCGGCCGGCCGATCGCTTGGGCAGTGTCGGGCACCGCCGCCGCCCGATAAATGGCCGCGCGCAGACGACCGGTTTGCGTCGGATCGGCGCGCAGATAGCCCTGCGGCACAGCCTGAATGCGTGCCGTGCTGGCGCGCAAATATTTGCCCGCCGAGACGATTGAAATCTGCGCATCAAAACCGGCATCCGAAAAATCTTCGGTGCGCGCTTGAAAAACAACATCAGCCGGCGATGAGCGTGCCATCAACGGGATCAAACGCCGATCTGCAAGAACTGTTAACTGCTCACATTGGGCGCGCAGCTCAGGAATCACGGAGGCGCATAATATTTCATCACCAACCCCTTGCTCGGCCCATAACAGCAGCCGCCGAGACGGGGTTTCCGGGTGCCATTCCGGTGCCGTTAAATGCGGTTTAATATGCGCTGCCCCTGGTCGACTCCAGCGCCAATCACAGGCCTTCCAAGCAGCGGAAAATTCACCTTTTTTGAGCAATGCCAGGCCACGATTGTGATGTGTCTCCGGGTCATCTGACTGCAACACCAACGCCCGATCGAAATGCCGCAATGCTTCCTCGACCCGGCCAATATCACTCAAACTCGACGCCAGATTATTATAACCTTTAAAAAATCCTGGTTGCAGCAGCAGGCATTTCCTAACGCTGTCAATCGCCCCCGCAAAAGCCCCAATCTTATGATTGGATATACCAAGATTGTAATAGGCGTCACGGTATAAAGGATCGGCAACAGTGGCACAGCGATAGTGGCGCGCCGCCATCTCTCCGGCCCCGGTTTTATGTAACGCCAGTCCAAGATTGTATCGTGCCGCCGCTGAACCCGGCATCACCATTAAGGCGCGAACGAAACACATAACCGCCGGTGCAATCTGATTTTGCGAATTTAAAAGCACGCCCAAGTTATTGTAGGCGTCCAACAACAGCGGATCAATTTCCAACGACCGCCGAAAATGACCGATTGCGGCTTCGGTCTTGCCAAGCCCGGCCTGCGCCGCGCCAAGTAATAAGGCAATCGCCGACGCTTTTGGAAAAGCTGCAACAAGCTGCGCCTCTTGAGCCGCAATCATATCTAGATGACCACGCTCATACAGCCGTGTCAGGCGCGCGACAGACGGCGCCAAATCCACCGATATTTGATCTTGATCTGTCGAAACGTCCATCTGCTCGCTGCCTGATGCCGAGGTCTTGGTAATATGCTCTTTATATTACCAGGATTTCATGTGATGGAGACAAAAGAACCAGAGTTAGAAAATTTCAGCGCCCCCGATGATCGAAGTTAAACGCCTGTTTCTTTAACAATTCTCGCGCACCCAAGGACAGATACACCACAATGGCTGATGGTGTTTTTGAGCTTGCTGCAACCATAGACTAATATTATTATATTAGTAATAAACCAATAATCAAAACAGCAGAGCGGACCCAGCAGGTTCCGACCGATGGGTTAGCCGCGATGATTTTTGAGGAGTACGCGAAATGGCGACGCAAGATGACATTCGGTCCGTCTCCGGGCCGCAAAAAGCTGCCATATTGTTGATGTCTCTGCATCCTGATCAGGCTGCCATCATTTTTGCCGGCTTAGACGACGAAGAAATAAAAGAAATATCTCAAACCATGTCGACGCTGGGTGCGGTAAGTGCCGAAGTCATCGAAAAACTGCTTCTTGAATTTATCGACCAGCTGTCCTCGACAGACGCACTTTTTGGATCCGCAGAAGTTGCTCAGCGATTGCTCTCTAACATTCTTGGAGAGAAAAAAGTCACCGCCATTATGGATGAAATCCGAGGTCCGGCGGGTCGAACCATCTGGGATAAACTCGCCAATGTCGACGCCTCGATCCTGGCAAATTTTCTGAAAAACGAATACCCGCAAACAGCTGCCGTTATCCTCGCGAAACTTGACCCGCAGCATGCCGCACAAGTTCTTGCCGCTTTGCCTGAGGCCTTCGCAAGCGATGTTATTATGCGGATTTTACGCATCGAAGCTGTCGACAAAGAAATTGAGCAAGATGTCGAACGTACCTTGCGCACCGAGTTTATGTCCAACCTCAGTCGCAGCAATCAAAATGATCCCTTTGAATTGATGGCCGGTATCTTCAATGATTTCAGCAGCAGCACCGAGCAGCGGTTTTTTGAAATCCTGGAACAAAGCAATTTACCGGCGGCAGAACGTATTCGCGCCTTGATGTTCACATTTGACGATTTGTTGCGGCTTGACCCCGGCGGCGTTCAATCCTTGCTGAGAGTCGCCGATAAAACCCATCTCACTGCCGCCCTGAAGGGCGGTTCGGAAGAAATCAGAAAGCTTTTCTTTTCAAATATGTCCAACCGCGCCGCCAAAATCTTAAAAGACGACATATCCTCCATGGGTGCCATTCGATTAAGCGATGTGGAAAAAAGCCAGGCCGCGATCATTCAAGCAACCAAAGAATTGATCGAACGTGGTGACGCGATCTTGACCGACGGCAACGGTGACGGCAATGACGAGCTTGTTTACTGAACACCGCGACGTTTACGAACCGCCAAGATGTTTATTGACCGCCACGAGGGCGCTTATGGCAGTCGCTGGACGCCGGTATTTTGCCCCGGGTCATACCCGACAACCTGATACAATGGCCGCCGGCCATATGACACCAGATGGCCGCTGGAATTTGTCTTATCGGGATAGCTGCGATCGAACAATGCGCTGCTGGGCATGAAACGGTAAACCAGGCCGGCGCGGCGGCGGCCGGATGTGTTGGCGTTTGAGCCGTGCACCATATGCACGTCAAACAGCACCAATTGCCCTGGCGATAACACAATATCAATTGCTGCCGAGGGGTCAAAATGCTCCTGACTGACGGTCTGATCGAGGGCGATATGATCACGCTTATCCAAGACATGCGGCAACGGCCCTTGTGCATGCGATCCGGGGATAAGCCGTAAGCCACCATTATCCGGCCCAACAGGATCAATCGCAATCCATGCCGACATGGTTGCCATCGGTGTGATTGGCCAATAGTCACCATCTTGATGCCAAGGCAAGGCCATACCGGTTTGGGCGGGCTTACAAAATAACTGACTACCCCACAATAGGACCTGCGGTCCAAGCAGGCTGGCGGCCAAAGACCGCAATCCAGGCACCGCCGCAAAGCTTAAAAACAACGCGTGGAAATCGCCTTTGATCGGTTTGGTTGCTCCGCCATCCAGATGTGGGCAGACCAACTGTTCTGGACGGTGATCAGGGTTGGCGGCGACAATGCCCTCAACGGCGGCCTGCATGTTGGCAACATCGGCATCGGAGAATTGCCAGTCCGGGACGACATAGCCTTGCGCATGATAGGCGCTAATCTGCGCCGCCGTTAATGTTGCGGCAAGTTCTGGATCACCTGGCATCTCGTCCTCACTGGCAGCGAACTTGGCATCAAGCCAAGCAAATATAGCACGCCCGCCAGGCGAGACAAATATGACAAGCGGTTGTCGCCAACAGTTGATTTCGTTACAAAGCCTCAGCGGCCGCATGTGCTGGCGGTCAACCAAGAGGTAATGGCACGATATCGGCCAATCAGGCGATGAGGACGAAATATGACGATAACTCTGCATGAAGGCGACCTGCCCGAGGGTCTTGATCTTGGCGGCGTTGTCGCAATTGACAGCGAAACAATGGGCCTCCGCCCCGAGCGTGACCGCCTGTGCCTGGTGCAACTTTCTGCCGGTGACGGCGATGCACATTTGGTAAGATTTGCCAAAGGGCAGTATGACGCCCCGCGTCTAAAGGCGTTATTAACCGATCCAAAGCGGCTGAAGCTGTTTCATTACGCACGGTTTGATATCGCCGTCATGAAGGCCTATCTGGGCGTTGATACGGCGTCAATCTACTGTACCAAGATTGCGTCGAAACTGGTCCGCACCTATACCGATCGCCACGGCTTAAAGGATCTTTGCCGCGAACTTCTAAGTGTTGAAATTTCAAAACAACAGCAATCATCGGATTGGGGTGCAGCGACTCTTTCCGCCGAGCAGTTGGCCTATGCTGCTTCTGACGTGCTTTATTTGCACCAATTACGCGAGCACCTCAATGACATGCTGAAGCGTGAAAATCGCATGGATATTGCCACTGCCTGTTTTCAATTTCTGCCCACACGTGCCGATTTAGATCTAATCGGCTATGGCGATAGCGATATCTTTTCGCACTAGTCGGCATAATCGACTGAATGAGGCGGTTCTTTGGGTAAAACCCAGCTTGTGCAGTTGACCCAGACCGCCTGCACAGTCATACTTTGTTTTTTGTGAAGCAAAGATCAGGCCAATTTTTATCTGCATCTGCATCAAAGACTTATGGCCTATGGAAACCGAACGAGATGGATCACACGCGCGATAGTCGGCAGATACCGCTGAACAGCACAAATGCGGCTACGGCTCCAAAGCAATCGCCTCGATCCGTTACCTGGTCCCGCAATACGGTCCGTGATCATGGCCGCGCCAGCAGATTGGTTCGGCTGATGAAAATCATCCTGCCGTCAACTGCGTTGGCGCTGTTGGCGCTGGTTGTCGCATGGCCACAATTGCGGGAAAATGACCGCGCCGTTCGGGCCGGCGCCGCGCAGGTCCAAGTGACTGATTTTGAAGGCCTGACCATGATAAACCCACGGTTTATTGGGGTCGATTCAGACGGCGGCGGTAGCTTTGAAATGACCGCTGCACGCGCCTTTCAAAAAAGTAAGGACGCCATCCAAATTTCTTTGGTCGAGCCGAAAGCCGATTTGATGACGAAGAACGACCGCTGGCTGGCTTTGAGTGCCGATGACGGCATCTATGATAAGAACGCCCAGACCGTGAAGTTAGACGGGGCGGTAACACTGTTCCGTGATGATGGTTATGTCTTTGAGACGACGGCACTGGATGTTAACCTGCAGGCAGGTGTTGCCCGCAGTGACCAGCGTGTGACCGCAAACGGACCAGCCGGCTCAGCATTTGCGGAAGGCATCGAAGTCGTTAAACGCGGCGAACGCATCATCCTCAAGGGTCAATCGAAGCTCATTCTGACGTCGGCGCGAAAACCATGATGCCTGCACCGGTTCGATTAAGCTTCATTTTCGCAGCACTGCTAAGCATGACCAGCGCGGCGCAGGCGCAAAGCCTATCTTTTGGCGGTGATACAGCCAACCAACCTTTAACCATTGAAGCACAAAACGGCATCGAATGGCTACGTGACACACGAACCTATGTTGCCCGCGGCAACGCAAAAGTGAACCGCGGCAACTTGGCGATACACGCCGATATCTTAACAGCCCGCTACCGCGAAACACCAGCCGAACAAACTGAAATTTATCAGATTGAAGCCGTGGGACGGGTTGTGCTCACGTCGCCTAGTCAAACGGCGCGCGGTGAGAAATTACTCTACAATATGGATCAAGCTTACATCACCCTGCATGGCGGCCCGGTTGAGTTTAAAACCACAGGACAAGTGCTGACCGCCAATGAAAGCCTATCTTATTGGCCCGACAAGCAGACAGCAATCGCCAAAGGCCGGGCCCGCGTTAATCGCGCCGGGCGGGTTCTTACCGCCGATACTTTAACCGCGCTTTTTGAAGATGCCGGCGATGGTAACGTCACCTTGAAACAAGCTTTCGCGGAAGGCGATGTGCAAATCCAGACAGACGGTGAAACGGCGTTTGGCGATACCGGCCAATATGATACCCGAACCGACACCGCCACTTTGACCGGCGATGTCCGCCTGGTTCGCGGCGATGATCAGCTTCGGGGGGCACATGCCGAGGTCGATTTTGGAACCGGCATCAGCCGACTCCTGGCCCGCAAAGGCAGTGGCCGTGTGCAAGGTATTTTCACCCCAAAACCGCAACCTAAACCGCAAAAGGAGTAGCTTCGGACATGGAGATGAACGGGCAAAAAGAAACGCCACGGATCGTTGCCGAAGCCGCTGGTTTAGAAGCCTATAACATCGGCAAACAGATCAAGCGTCGATCGGTTCTGCGCAATGTTAGCGTCAATGTTAAACGCGGTGAGGCTGTCGGTTTACTGGGGCCAAATGGTGCCGGTAAGACCACTTTCTTTTATATTTTGACCGGCCTGGTTGCGGCCGATTACGGCACCGTGAAAATCAACAACGCCGATGTAACAAATCTACCGATGTACCGGCGGGCCAGACTTGGGCTTGGCTATTTGCCGCAAGAGACGTCAATTTTTCGCGGCCTTTCCGTTGAGCAAAACATCATGGCCGTGCTCGAAGTGGTGGAATCGATTCCGGCGCGCAGATCAATTATTTTGGAAGAATTATTGGTTGAATTCTCTCTCAGCCATTTGCGCCAAGCGCCCGCACTCGGACTATCAGGCGGTGAACGGCGCCGCGTCGAAATTGCTCGGGCATTAGCCTCCCAACCGCATTTCATTTTATTAGATGAACCCCTGGCCGGCATTGATCCGATCGCCGTTGCCGATATTCGTGACTTAATCGCACATTTGAAGAACCGCGGCATTGGCGTGCTGATCACCGACCATAATGTCCGCGACACATTACAGATTGTTGACCGTGCTTATATTCTGCACGAAGGCGAAGTTTTGATGGAAGGCGAACCGTCTGAAATCGTTACCCACAATGATGTTCGGCGCGTTTATCTCGGCGAACGTTTTAATCTTTAATCGCCTAAAGAGAGGCAAAATTTAATGGCGCTGACGGCTCGGCTGGATATTCGCCAAGCGCAAGGCTTGGTTATGACGCCGCAACTTCAGCAGGCAATCAAACTGCTGCAGCTGAATAATCAAGAATTAGCGGCCTATGTTGACGGTGAACTCGAGCAAAACCCTTTTCTCGATAAGGATGAGGGCGACGGACCGGCGATGGCAGATGCTGTTGCCGCCGACAATCTGTTAATCCATGACAATCCCTCAAGCGCTGACGGCAGCGATGGTTCAGCCAGCGTGGAAGACACCAGCGGCTGGGAAACCGACATCGATGCCAGCGACCGCGACACCTTTGACGACACGTCATCGGTCACAATGCCGACCGAAAATGATGATCCAGGTGACAGCGATTACGACAATAATTGGAGCAGCGCCGACGCCCCAGGGTTAACGGACCCGGGCGGGGCAAGCAGCCTTTCTAACTGGCGGGAGAATAGCGGCGGCGGGCAGTTCGGTGATGATGAATTTTCATTGGAACAAACCCTCGAGGCGCGAACAACTTTGCGTGATCATCTGCTGGCGCAGCTTAGCCTTGATACCGATCATCCAGCAGAGCGTTTAATTGGCCTGCATTTAATCGAAATGGTCGACGATTCCGGCTATTTGGTTGGCGACATTGACACTGTTGCAAGCCAGCTTAACTGCCAACTGAGCGAGGTTGAAGCAATCCTCAACAGGCTTCAGCATTTTGACCCGCCAGGGATCATGGCACGCAGTTTGGCCGAATGTCTGGGCGCCCAGCTGCGCGATAAGAACCGCCTTGACCCGGCGATGCAAGCGCTGCTCGATAACCTTGACCTGCTGGCAAAGCGTGACCTGCCGACGATCCGCAAATTATGCGAAGTAGACCAAGACGATCTGGTTGAGATGATTGCCGAAATTCGCGCCCTCAACCCGAAGCCGGGAGAAGGCTTCATGCGTGACGATAACGATGTCATCACACCGGATGTCATCATGCGGCCACGCCCTGACGGCGGCTGGCTGGTGGAACTGAATGCCGATAACCTGCCGCGGCTGCTGGTGAATAATTCCTATTTGGCCGAAGTGAATGTGAAAAATGCCAGCAAGGAAGATCGTGGTTATATCAACCAGTGTCAGCAGTCTGCCAACTGGTTGGTGAAAGCCCTGAACCAACGGGCCACAACGATCTTAAAAGTAGCGACCGAAATCATCCGCCAGCAAGAAGGGTTTTTTCTTTACGGCATTCAATATTTAAAGCCCTTGGTTTTGCGTGACATCGCCGAGGCAATTGAGATGCATGAAAGTACCGTCAGCCGAGTGACCTCAAATAAATTCATGGCCTCACCGCGCGGTATTTTCGAGTTGAAATATTTCTTCACGGCGTCGATTGCGACAGCCGATGGCGGTGCCAATCTGTCGGCGGAAGCCGTGCGCGCACGGATCAAAGCATTGATCGATGCGGAATCCCCGAAAAAGATCCTCTCCGATGATAAGCTGGTCGACATTTTGCGCGCCGAAGGCATTGATATCGCGCGTCGGACGGTCGCCAAATACCGCGAGGCACTGCGGCTACCGTCGTCGGTTCAACGCCGCCGCGAAAAAGCGATGAGCCTTTAATCCGGGCTTAGCCAAACCGCTCACGAACAACTTTTTTAAAGCGCCGACTGACCGGCACCTCAACACCGTTATCCAATAGTAAAAACTGCCGCCCGGCACGGATGAACGACTTGTTAACATGGCCCCAGACCACCCAATGCGAACGATGCACCTGATTGCCCAGCGCTGCCGGTAAACAGGTTAAGGCATCAGCGAAACGCATCAGTACCATGCACTGCCCGGCGGTCGTGACCACTTCAACATAGTGATCCTGCATTTTCAGGTGGACCAAATCACGGCCCAAACGCAGCGGCACCTTTAAAAACAGCAAATCATCGGCTGCTGGCTATTTGGTCTCTTGATCCGTGCCACCGGCCAGACGCGCCGTCTCGGCACCATATCGATCACGTAACCGAAACGGTGTCACCAGGGCCGAAACCGTGAGGCCGATGATGAATGTGTAAACATATAAGGCGGCAAAAGATAATTGATCAAAGCGGTGCGGCAAGATCAAATACTCAAGGGCCACAACCGTCATTGAGGTGGCAATGGCGGCCAAAATGTTCACGCCAAGCACAATGGCGATAACGTGCCGCAAGCTGCGCTTCTGGCGCGTCAGTATTAATTCTGTCGATGTTGCCAAAACAATCCATGGCACGCCCATGGCGATGGCCCAATACAAAAGCCGGCCGGTAATTGATAATTCGGTAAAGGTGCCAAACGGCCCTGAAACAGCCATCGCCGATAGCGCGATTAGATAGCCGATCAGATGCCACTTTAAGGCTTTCGATCTGATCCATTCGGTCGATTTACGCAGCGTCAATGACAGCAATCCGGTCATTCACGAATTCTCCCGCAGACACACGAACAGCGCCTTGCCGGCAGCAGACAAAAACCGTCCGCTGCAGTGTGTCGCAAAAACCATTTGGAGAAGGACTGTGAAACTCAACACCAAAATCTCATCCATCGCGTTGCTGATTACCTGCCTATTGGTACCCAATACTCTACAAGCGGGTTAAGGTGAGGTAAATATTCGTAATATCGTTGTATTCAGCGGCAATATTATGATCGCGGTAACGCCGGAGACCGGGGCCGCAGATTTCCCTGAAGAAACAGCCGCGATCGTGAAATTTCAGATCGCCGCCAAACCTGGCGAGATGCGCCATAAATTTGAGCTGCCGGCCGGCCGCTACGCAATCTCGGTGTTTCATGACGTTGATTCGAACGGTCGTTTAAAGACCGGTATTTTTGGCATCCCACTGGAACCTGTTGGCTTTTCCAAAGATCCTAACTGGTATTTTGGGCCGCCAAAATTCGCCCAAGCCGCCTTTGACGTGACCGCCGGCGACTTCCAGCTAACGGTTACCTTAAGCGAGCCGACAGCGGACTGAACAATCAACAAATGACCAGCGACCAAACCCATCAAAAAGGAGAGGCATCATGCATCCATTAAGCAGCCTTTCGCGGCGCCATTTTCTGGCACTTGGAGCCGGCAGTTTGCTGTCCCGGCCAGCGTTACCGGCGTCGCCTGACCCGTGGGCGGCGGCTTTTGCCCGGCAACAGGCGCATCACCCGTGGTTAAGTGGCTATCAAAATGCACCACTGCATGGCTATGGCCCACTGGCAATAAGTTTACCGGCCACATGGCCAAAGCAAGTCAGCGGCACCCTTTATCGCAACGGTCCGGCCCTGCATCAGTTTGCCGGCCAGCGCTACCATCATTGGTTTGACGGCGATGGCATGGTGCATCGCTTCCACATTGCTAACGGCACGCTGCACTGTCACGCCCGCTTTGTGGAAACCGCTAAATTGACCGCCGAACGGGCGGCCGGCAAACGTCTGCGGGCAGGCTTCGGCACCTATTATCCAGGCCCGCCAACTCGCCACCCCGATGACCTTAATAGCGCCAATATCTCGGTGCTGTGGCATAACCAAAAACTGTTCGCGCTGTGGGAGGCCGGCAGCCCATATGAAATTGATCCGGGAACCTTGGCGACGAAAGGTCGGCATCGCTGGCAGGACGGTCATTATCTACCCTTCACCGCCCATCCGAAGGTTGATGAAAATGGCCATCTATGGGCGATTGGCTATAGCAATGTCGGGCCCAATCGGCTGTTTCTGTACCATATTGGGCCAACAGGTGATCTTCGCCAGCAGCACACGCTCGCCGTTGATAACCTGCCGCCGGTGCATGACTTTGTGCTGACCAAGGATTTTTTGGTCATCCCACTGCCGCCGTTGAGTTTCAACCCCGCCACGGCGGCTGAGACGGCCTATATCGACAGCCATATATGGCAGGGCGATAAAGCCACCCGCATTCTCATCGTCGACCGCGCTGACTTCAGCAAGACGAAAATTGTCGAAACTGATCCATGGTGGGTATTCCACTATGCCGGTGGCTGGCAAGATGCCGACGGCACGATTCGCCTACAGGCGATCCAATATCCAAATACCGATATCATTTACGGACCGCTGCGCGATGTCATGCGCGGCCATGCCACGGCGAGCAAACCAGGTGATGCGCTGCCGGTCGAGATCACCATTTCACCCGGCGGCAAGGTTAACGGTACGGCAATGGCCGACCTCGTCGGCGAATTTCCGGTTCGCCCGGAGGCCAGCGCAACGGGGCGCTATAACGATTTTTGCGTCCTTACCGCCAAACTTCAAGATCAACGCCCTCAGTTCACCGGGATTGCGCGCATTGACCTGAACAACGGCGTCGCCGACCGCTTTGAGTTTGGTAACCAGGTGAGCGTCGAAGAGCATTTGTGGCTGCCCGGCAAGCGCGGCGCGCCTGGCTGGTTGATTGGCATTATCTTTATCACCAACAACAGCATTCCGCCCTGTGTTTGTTCGATGCCAGAAACCTCAGCGATGGCCCGCGGTCGCGGATTGAGCTGCCACATATTATCCCTTTGGGATTGCATGGTTGTTTCATTTGAGTCATACATCCCTTGACTCTTGAGGTGTGGGTGCATAAGTTTCCGCGCCTATCCGACGGCGGCCGAAAAGATGAAAAACAAGGTGCCGCAATCGGAGAGATAAAGCCGCATAACATGCATCAACGGCAAGGTCTCGAGGATGAATATCGATATCAAAGGTAAACAGTTGGATATTGGTGACGCCCTCCGTCTTCATATTGAGGACCGAGTCGTGCACATCGCTGAGAAATATTTCAGTGAACCGCTGGAAGCCTCGGTCACTGTGTCGCGTGAGGGCAATGACTTTCGCTCCGACGTGGTTGTCCATATCGGCCGCGGGATTACCGTCCATGGGCATTTTCAAGCAAATGATGCCTACGGGGCTTTCGATGGCTCGGCAGAGCATGTAGATAAACGTTTGCGCCGCTATAAACGGCGGTTGCGTGATCATCATCGCAACCTGCCGGATGAAAAATTATTGGCGCAGAAATATATCTTAGCGGCTGAAAATCATACCGATGAAGAACCTGCGGGCGACCATAGCCCGGTAATTGTTGCCGAGATGGCAACCGAAATTGAAATTATGACCGTTGGTGATGCGGTAATGCGGATGGACATCGAGAACGTCTCGGCGTACATGTTCCGCAATACTGCACACGGGCGGATGAATGTTGTTTACCATCGCTCCGACGGGCACATTGGCTGGATCGATCCAACCACCGTTTGATGCCGGCCTGCACTGTTGACGAGCGGTCAACTAACAAGAGTTTAGACATGGAATTGATCGACTTAATCACGCCGAATTGTGTCATCCCAAGGATGCGTGCCACCTCTAAGAAACAAGCGCTGCAAGAACTTGCGCGTAAAGGTGCCGACATCAGCGGTCTGGAGCAGCGGGAGATATTCGACGTGCTGCTGGAACGCGAACGCCTGGGCACCACCGGAGTTGGCAACGGCATCGCCATCCCACATGGCAAGCATGATGGCCTCAAAGGCTTGGTTGGGGTTTTCGCACGCGCCGAAAAACCTGTGGATTTTGACGCTGTTGACGGTGCCCCGGTTGATTTGATGTTTTTACTGCTCGCGCCACGTTCGGCAGGCGCCGATCATCTGAAAGCATTGGCGCGCATTTCCCGCGCCCTCCGTGACCAAACGATTTGCACCAAACTTCGCGGTTGCGGCGATGCTGACGCGATCTTCGCGGTTCTTGCAGCCAGCGCCTCCACCTCAAACGCAGCGTGAGGCGGACTGCCGAACGTCCCGTCAGTGCAGACTAACAGGCTCTAAATCATTGTCCCGAACGGCCATTTCCGCGGTCAGACGGTCAGGAAGCACCGTTGCCTCCTCGCCGTCGGCCGTGTAGATCGCAAACTGCTGCTCGTTTTCAACGACCACCGGCTTGATATAGGCAATATCGTCGAGGCCAAGGTCGATAAAATCCCGAACCGCCATCAACGGCGACTTTTCAAAATTGTTCATGTTTTTCACTCCTTGGTCTCGCGGCCTATGGGTTGCGACAACGCCAGGGCGGCTTTTTATCCGTCGGTACGCATATCAATGGTCTGGCCTTGGGAATTTTGGCCGGCCCGATTCTTAATCTCAATCTCTTGGACGCGGGTTTCCAGTGGTTGTCGCCGCAAGTCGATATGCAGCAATCCATTATCTAGGGTCGCACCGCTAATTTCCATGCCCTCAGCAAGCACAAAGTTGCGATAAAACTGTCGGGTGGCAATGCCGCGGTGCAAAAAAACCCGATCTGCGTCCTCATCCTGTTTGCCGCGGATGGCAAGCTGATTATCTTCCACCTGAACTGATAACTGCGACATGGTAAAACCCGCGACGGCCAGCGTAATACGCAATTCATTGTCGCCGGTTTGCTCGATGTTATAGGGTGGATAAGCGTCGGTTTGGGCCTTTGAAACACGGTCCAAAACACGCTCAAAATGGTCGAATCCAACCAAAAATGGCGAATTAAATACGGAAACACGGGCCACGGGCGGCAACTCCTCCTTACGTCGAGCGAGATGTGTCTGGCCAACTGATGCGACAGCCTTGCCATAAGCACTGCCTGCCAGCCGGTCACCTTCCAGAGGTGGTATAGCACCGGCCAAATTTCAAGTTTCCACATCATCATGGAATCATGATTTTATCAATTTTGCCTCAGAAATTTGGCTTTTTTGCATATTAATTCTACTATAGATTAATTTTTGTAGAATTTACGGAGTAATCTGATTATTCAACCGCCTAATTCGATTTTTTCTGATCCAAAATTCGCTGCGTTCAGAAACCTGCTGTTAAGAACAAAAACGATGAACAGCATTGATTTTATCAGCGAACTTGTAAAAGGCATTGGCAACGTCTTAGATGCAGATTTGACCTTTGTTTCCCGTGCCGTCGATATGCCAGTGACACGGGCCAGGGGCATCGTCGGTTATAAAAACGGGGTTGCTCAAGAACCATGGGGATTCGACTTAAAGGATAATCCGTGCCAACTGACCTATGAGGGCAACCCGACATTTATTCCTTGCGACGTTGCCATCAGGTTCGCCGGCAAAAAAGATTCCGGCTTTGAAAGTTTCATTGGCGTTCCTTTATCTGACGAAGACGAACAGGTCATCGGCCATTTGGCGATCTATTCCTCGAAGGTCCAAGTGGCGGATGACTTTAAGTTCCTCTTGCTGCAGCTTTGCGCCTCTTGCGCCACAATTGGTGTTCGGCAATCGATCCATGAGGAGCAATTAACAGGGGATATCGAACACCTAGAAACACATGTTGATATGTTAAATGAGGCAGTATTGACGCTGACCCATGATCTTCGCTCGCCACTTTCGGCGATGTTGAACTTTTTATCGGGCGTCTCTGACACAAAATTACCGCTCGACATCGAAAACGCTATTCGGCAGACCAAAAATGGCGCTGAGCAATTATTAAATTTATCTAATGAATACATTGATTTAGCGCGCCTTGGCTTGGCCGTTTCAGATGCCAGCAAGACTGACATCAACATCGAAAAAATGGCCATCGACGCTGCCAAGGAAGCATCAATCCTTTGCTGCGACCGGAACATCAGAATCAATGTTGCCCCAAATGGCGGATTACCCTACGTCACAGCCGATGCACCTCAAATCAAACGGGTTTTTGCAAATCTGCTCTCCAACGCCACTGACTATTCGCCAAACAATGACGTGATTAGCGTTTGGTGTGAACGACATGGTGACTTTATCCGGGTTGCGGTCATGGATAATGGCAAAGGCGTTGATGAGGCGTTCATCGAGAATATTTTTGACGCCTTTGTCGGCGAGGGGCCGGATTTCAACAGGGCGCAGTCGATAGGCCTCGGACTGTCGATCGCCAAGGCAATTGTGGAGCGCAATGGCGGCACGATCCGTGCTGAAAATAAATCTGTCGGTGTCTGTTTTAACTTTGATCTGCCGATCGTGGTTCGGCGTTGACGTGCCGTAATCCGCAGCTTCAAGATCGCCACAACAAACAACAATCATTCGGCAAACAAACCCCCTCAGAAATCACATCGATCTCTGAGGGGTGTTTTGGTGGAGCCAAGCGGGATCGAACCGCTGACCTCTACAATGCCATTGTAGCGCTCTCCCAGCTGAGCTATGGCCCCCAAACTCTGGGTCTTAATAACGGTTTTGAAACCGCTTTTTCAAGGCAAAACCACTGTTAGGTATTTGTCTCGTCATCATCGATGACGGCGACGACGCCCTCTTCTTCGATGTTTGCCTCATCTTCATCATCATCTAACAGCGGATCATCAGCGCCGTCGATATCCTCGTCATCAGCTTCTTCAAAATCGCTGTCTTCTGCAACCTTATCTTCAGTCGCTTTCGGCCGTTCCGGAACCACCGGCTTGTCATCGCTGACAACACGCCCCCGCCGACTTTTTAAAATCGCCTCGGGATCGAGGGTTGCGCCGCACTCCGGGCACACAATCGGCGATTTATTCAAATCATAATAGCGGGTCCCGCATGCCTGACAGATCCGCTTGATACCTAATTCGGGGTTCGCCAAAATCGCCTCTTATTACATTTGTTAAGAACGCTGCATGTGGAAAGCGGAGATAGTCAGTTCATCGCCTTATGTCAAAGCCAAAATGAATTGACGTTGTTTCGGCAATCCGTGTTAAGAACCCCGAAATCATTTTATCAGTGGGATTCCAGTACGATGTCGCACGCAATTAGCTCACATCCGTGTGCCGGATTGATTGGGGAGATTTTTGTTCCCGGCGATAAATCAATTTCACACCGCAGCCTCATTCTCGGCGGTTTAGCCACCGGCACCAGCCACGTTGACGGGCTTTTGCTAGGCGAGGATGTGTTGGCCACGGCGGCAGCGATGCGTGCCCTTGGGGCGAGCGTTGAACGGCTTGATTGCGGGCGCTGGCAGGTGACCGGCAACGGTCTTGGTGGCTTGCACGAACCAGAGGATGTTCTTGACCTGGGCAACAGCGGCACGGCAACGCGGCTGCTGATGGGGATCATCGCCGGTCACCCGATGACCGCCATGATGACAGGTGACCATTCATTACGCAGCAGGCCCATGCAGCGGGTCATCACACCGCTTGAAATGATGGGCGCGAAATTTGTTTGCCGCAGCGGCGGCCGGCCACCGTTGAGCATTATCGGCACCGCCGACGGCAGGCCGCAAAGCTACACCTTGCCTGTTGCCTCGGCGCAGGTGAAATCGGCAATCCTGCTGATGGGCTTGACGATTGCCGGTGAGACTTCCGTAATCGAGCCACATGCAACCCGTGATCATACCGAGACCATGTTGCGGGCGATGGGCGCGACGGTCACGGTTGCGGAAACGCCAAGCGGTGAGCGTCGGATCACCTTGGTCGGCCAACCGGAGCTGCAGGCAACTGATTTTTTGGTTCCGGGCGATCCCTCCTCCGCGGCTTTCCCAACCGTCGCCGCCCTAATCACCGACGGTTCAGACGTTACCATCAAAAATATCTGCACAAATCCGCTCCGCTTCGGCTTGTTTCAGACCTTGATTGAGATGGGTGGTGATATCAGCTTGCTTAATCCACGGACAATCGGCGGCGAGCCAATTGCCGACATTCGGGTACGCTCAAGTCAGTTGCATGGCATTGAGGTGCCGGCCAAGCGGGCGCCGTCGATGATTGATGAATATCCAATTTTAGCTGTCGCAGCAGCCCATGCGAACGGCGATACAAAAATGCAGGGCCTGGCTGAGCTGCGGGTTAAGGAAAGTGATCGGCTGGCGGCCACAGCGACAGGCCTGCGGGCGATCGGCGCTTTGGTAGACGAAGGTGCCGATAGCTTGACCGTGCGCGCCGGCGGAAATTTCCGCGGTGGCGCGACCATCGCTGCAAACCTTGACCACCGCATGGCCATGGCCTTTGTGGTGGCCGGCATGCGCACCGCCCAACCGGTAACAATCGATGATGCCCGCACCATCGACACCAGTTTTCCCGGTTTTAGTGCCTTGATGAATGGTTTGGGGGCAAGAATTGAAACCGGTTTGGTCAGCGCTTAATGATTATCGCCATTGACGGCCCGGCAGCTTCAGGCAAGGGCAGTATTGCCCGCCGACTAGGTGCCCATTTTGGCTACCCACATCTGGATACAGGCGCGTTGTACCGGGCGGTTGGGCTGGCGATGCTGCAAGAGAATCAAAATTTAGATGACAGTGATGCTGCCGCAAAAGTTGCCGAAAACCTGCCTTTAGAGCTGTTAGATGCAGCAGAAATTCGCACCGCCGAGGTTGGCGAGGCGGCCTCAAAAGTCGCCGTGCATGCAGCTGTCCGCAAGGCCTTGCGCGGCTTTCAGGAACGCTTCGCAGGGCAATCACCTGGTGCCGTATTAGATGGCCGGGACATCGGCACGGTGATTTGCCCGCACGCCGACGTGAAGCTTTTTATCACCGCAACCGTTGAGATCCGCGCGACGCGACGTCATAAAGAGTTGCTTGCACGCGGCGAGCGCATTATATATGCCCGCGTTCTTGCGGATTTGAAGGTTCGTGACCAACGTGATGCGACGCGCAAAGAAGGCCCCTTGCGGCCGGCTGATGATGCGTTTCAGATCGACACCAGTAATCTCGATATTGAGGCTGCGGTGGCAGCGGCATTAACCTTCATCACCTCGCAGCGGACATGAGCCCGTTCCCATCGTCCCCCGGTGTGGAACATGTTTCACTTGCTGGCGGCTGGCATTAAGGGCTGGCGCTCGAACTGTGAGGGGACCGTCGAGCAGGCCAGGAAAAGTATTGTTTTTCCGACCGCCACCGCCCCGACAGGTTGTGATATCGCAGCCGGAAAGTCGGCATCGCCGCCCACAACGCGGCGTCTGATCCCTAGGAGATTACATGGCCGAGACAGCCATCCAAGCCGCCGAAATGGCGCCTATCGAAGATTTTGCCGCATTACTTGACGAATCCTTTGCTCAGCAAACCAGCATTGAAGGCAGTGTTGTTCGCGGTATCGTCGTCTCAATCGAGAACGATCATGCCTTGATCGACGTTGGTCTGAAGTCCGAAGGACGGGTTCCGGTGAAGGAATTCGGCCTGCCCGGTCAAGACCACGGCCTGAGCATCGGCGACGCCGTTGAGGTTTACGTCGAACGTATGGAAGATCGTGACGGCATGTCGGTGCTGTCACGCGAAAAAGCCCGGCGCGAAGAAGCATGGGCGCAATTGGAACAAGCGTTCGAGAAAAGCGAGCGCATCACCGGCACCATCTTTGGCCGCGTCAAAGGTGGCTTCACCGTTGATCTATCCGGCGCAGTGGCGTTTTTGCCGGGCAGCCAAGTGGATATTCGCCCGGTGCGCGACATCAGCCCACTTTTAGGCACCCCACAGCCCTTCCAGATTTTGAAGATGGACCGTCGTCGCGGCAACATCGTGGTTTCACGACGTGCGGTACTCGAAGAATCACGGGCCGAGGCACGCTCGGAATTGGTGGCCAATCTGAAAGAAGGTCAAATCCTTCAAGGGGTGGTTAAAAACATCACCGATTATGGTGCTTTTGTGGATTTGGGCGGCGTCGATGGCCTGCTCCATGTCACCGATATCGCCTGGCGTCGGATCAACCATCCAAGCGAAGCGTTGCAAATTGGCCAGACCGTGAAAGTCCAAGTGATCCGCTTCAATTCCGAAACCCAGCGTATTTCTTTGGGCATGAAGCAGTTGGAAGCCGATCCATGGGAAGGCGTCGATCTGAAATACCCTGTGAGCAGCAAGTTCAACGGCCGGGTCACCAATATCACCGACTACGGTGCCTTTGTTGAGCTTGAGCCAGGGATTGAAGGTTTGGTTCACGTCTCGGAAATGAGCTGGACCAAGAAGAATGTCCATCCAGGAAAAATCGTCTCGACCAGCCAAGAAGTCGAAGTCATGGTGCTTGACGTTGATCCGGTCAAACGGCGGATTTCACTTGGCCTGAAGCAGTGCATGGACAATCCATGGGATAGCTTCTTGTCCGGTGCGCCGATTGGCAGTGAAGTCGAAGGTGAGATCAAGAACATCACCGAGTTTGGTTTATTCGTTGGCCTCAGCGGCGAAATTGACGGCATGGTCCATCTTTCCGACATTGATTGGGAACGCTCGGGCGAAGAAGCCATCAAAGACTTCAAAAAAGGCGATATGGTCAAAGCCAAAGTGCTTGATGTCGACACCGACAAAGAGCGCATTTCACTGGGCATCAAGCAATTGACAAGTGATCCGTTTGCTTCCGGTGCCTCCGACCTGCAAAAAGGTATGGTTGTCACCTGTTCGGTCACCGGCTTGACCGATGGCGGCATTGAAGTTGCCGTTGGCGACGGCATGCCAGGCTTCATTCGCAAGTCTGACCTGTCACGTGATCGTGCCGAACAACGCCCGGACCGTTTTGCGGTTGGTGAGAAAGTCGACGCCAAGATTACACAAATTGACGCAAAAAGCCGTCGTTTGACCCTGTCGATTAAAGCCCGCGAAGTGGAAGAAGAAAAACAAGCAATGGCCGATTACGGTTCATCCGATAGCGGTGCCGTTCTTGGTGACATTCTGGGCGAAGCGTTGAAGCAGCGTGAAGATTCCGGGAAACCTGAATAACACGGCCAACAACGACAGCCACGATCGACCGATATTGAGCGCCTGGCGGCAAAGCTGTCGCCAGGCGTTTGCAAAGAAACCTGCAATAACGCCACCCTCAGCCTTGACGATAAAGCTAGGACACGGCATCCTTTATACCGATTAGGTTATTTTATCGCTGATAGCGGCTTGGTCGTAATATTTATCGACTGTTATCTGCCGCAGGGAGGCTGCTGGTGACTAAATCTGAACTGATCCTTCGTCTATCTGAGGCCAACCCGCATTTATTCCAACGCGATGTCGAACGGCTTGTCTCAACGGTATTTGATGAAATTTCATCGGCTTTGGAAAGCGGCGACCGCGTCGAGTTGCGTGGCTTTGGCGCGTTTTCAGTCAAAAAACGCGAAGCACGGGTAGGCCGTAACCCACGGACCGGTGAATCCGTGAAAGTGGAGTCTAAATTTGTACCGTTTTTCAAAACCGGCAAACAATTGCGGGATCGCTTAAATACGAGCGATTAACAGCCTTTTTGG
>QCEM01000011.1 GCA_003280605.1 SAR116 cluster bacterium AG-355-O21
CAGGGTTTGAAATTGCAGGCCAAGCCCCACCCGGGCCAGAAAAAGCAAAGCCAGTATTTTCCAACGCATCACCTAAAATCACATCCGGTAAAATCAATGCACATCTGGGCGGTGCCGGAAAGCTATCTCTCAAAACCCGCGATGCCGTTAGGTGATCATGGATTTTTGACGCTGTCCAGCGCCGCCACTTGCGGTGCCGGATCAGCGTGCGGCAATCATACCCGGCACCTCAATGATGAGGATTTCCGCCGTCGGTGCCGCCTGCAGTGTGATCGCTGTTTCATCGCTGATGGCAATGCCGTCACCTTTGTGCGCAAGCATTTCATTGACCTGCACACTGCCGTCGGAAACCAAGACATAAGCTTTCCCTTTAATGGCATGGCGCAGCGGTTGTGCGGCCGTGATGCGGCCGGCGTAAATGCGCGCGTCCTGGTTAATTTGTAAAGGTGCGGTGCCATCCCCCGAGACCAGCAGATTGAGATGCTCAACAACAGGTTCGGTCGGACATTCCGCCATGTCCCAGACCGGCGTAATGCCATGCTGTTTTGGCGTGATCCAAATCTGATATAAACTGGTTTCCTCGGCCTCAAGATTATATTCGGCGTGCACGATGCCGCTGCCGGCGCTCATCACCTGCACATTGCCGGCGCTGGTGCGACCGCGATTGCCTTGATTGTCTTGGTGGCTGATGGCGCCTCGCCGGACATAGGTAATAATCTCCATATCGCGGTGTGGATGCGGGTCAAAACCTGTTGCAGGCGCAATCAGGTCATCATTAATGACCAGCAGCTCACCATGGCTCATCTTCTGCGGGTCAACATAATTGGCAAAGCTGAAGTGATGTTTGGCATTGAGCCAGCCATGATCGGCGCCGCCAAGGTCCCCATAGGCATGATGAGTGAGCATGTTTTTCTCTCCAACGTGATGCGCGCATTGCGATCCCTTACATAAGGCCGCCGCCCGCAAAGATAAGCCTAAAAAAAGCCAGCAATGGCGGTCACGGCAGAAGCAAACCTTCACCGCCGCGACCGCGGCCCCTCAAAAAGCTGGTTTTATGGCCGCAGATTGGCTTTAGTTACAGCAGAGGAGATAAGATTTGACACATTTGTTCCACCGCCAAACCAGCGCCGACATGCCGGTCGCGGTGTCGGGGCACGGCCCCTACATCGTTGATGCCGCCGGTAAACACTATCTTGATGCTTGCGGCGGGGCGGCAGTGTCCTGTCTTGGCCATGATCATGCAGCGGTTAAAGAGGCGATTAAGCAACAGCTTGATCACATCGCCTGGGCCCATAGCGGCTTTTTCAGCTCACCACCGGCAGAAGAACTCGGCAGGCTTTTGGCCAACCTTGCACCCGGCGACATTAACCATGTTTACCTTTTATCCGGTGGCTCGGAAGCGGTGGAAGCGGCATTAAAACTTGCCCGGCAATTTCACCTTGAGCGCGGCGCAACTGAGAAATCTGAGATCATTGCCCGCCGTCAATCCTATCACGGCAACACCCTGGGCGCATTGGCGGCAGGCGGCAATATTCCACGCAAACAACCGTTTCTGCCGCTGATGAGTGCGAACATGCATCATATCGGCCCCTGTTATTACTGGCGCTGGGCTGAGGCCGGCGAAAGTGAATTTGACTATGGTCAACGCATGGCCAATGAGCTGGCCGATAAAATTCAGGAATTGGGCCCGGAAAATGTGGCCGCGTTCATTGCTGAACCGGTGGTCGGCGCGACCCTCGGGGCGGTGCCTGCAGTCGACGGCTACTTCGCCCGCATCCGCGAGATTTGCGATCAGAACGATGTCTTGTTGATCCTCGATGAGGTGATGTGCGGGATGGGCCGGACCGGTTATCTTTTCGCCTCGGAATATGACCGGATCACACCTGACATCGTCTGTATCGCAAAAGGTCTGGGGGCCGGCTATCAGCCGATTGGCGCGATGCTCTGCCATCAGCGGATTTACGCCGCAATCGAACAGGGCAGCGGGTTTTTCCAGCATGGGCATACCTATCTTGCGCATGCTGCGGCAGCCGCCGGGGCGCTGGCCGTGATGACCGAAATTAGCTCTCCAGCAATGCTGGCACAGGTTCATGACACCGGCCAATCCTTGTTCAATCGGTTGCAGGAAAGCTTTGGTCAGCATCCGTTTATTGGCGACATCCGAGGCCGTGGGTTGTTCTGGGGGCTGGAATTTGTGGCCGACAGGGAGACCAAAGCAGCGTTCGATCCAAACCACAAACTGGCTAAGAAACTGAAGCAGATTGCCTTTGATCGCGGCCTGATGATCTACCCTATGAGCGGCACGGTTGACGGCATTGAAGGCGACCACGTGCTGCTGGCGCCGCCGTATATTTTTGACGACAGCCATCTGGATGAATTGATTGACAAGCTGCAGCTGACCGTTGATGACGCCGTCGCACAACTTTAGACACAACCGCGCTAGAGGTTAGCTTTTGGCATCAAAGGTTGGCGAGGTGAGATGCAGAAAAATCGTCGCCAGGGCAGTTTCGGTGCGGACCCGCACCGGCAGCCACATGGCCAAGTCATCACGGCGGGCAAACCAAACCTCGATCACCGGCGCTGCCTGGTCTTTACCGAACCATGATTTTTTATAGCCGCCCGCACGCACCGCATAGGTCATTTGGCATTTCTCGGCGCGGCCCTGAAACCGGCTATACGATGAGGCTTGCAGATCTTCGCTACCAAGATGCCGGAACTGCACGTCAGAACGAATTTTGCCATTAAAAATCGGCATCATGCCGGAACACAGCGCAGTGGCGGTCGGTTGCATGGCGAGCTGCATAAAAGTCGCGATTGGATCACGGCTATCTTGCTGCAGCGACGGCGGCACCGGATCACGTTCGTCGGCGGGGATCGGCGGCGTAATAGCGACCTCAAAATTGCCCTGCGGCAAGCGCTGCAGCTCAATTCGGCGCTGCTTACCGCTATACGCCGACTTTAAAGAAAAACGCTGATCCGAACCAGGCGGCCAAGCGCCCCTGCCATGCACCGCCGAGTGAAAAGATGACAAATAGTCCAGAAAACCAGTCGACCGGGTCGCGCTGGTGACCGCATAACGGCCTTCCGCTAGGGTAATTGACACATCAACCCGCACCGCTTCCAAACCACCGTAATAGCCCACATAGTCAAGCTTCAGGGCTTTATCGGCAAACCCTGTTTGTGACCCCAGCACTGTTATCAACCCTGTCCAGAGGGCCAATTTCATCGACCTGAGAAGCCACCGATAGCGATCTTTCGTTTGCTGCAGCATATCCGTTCCACACCGTCTTAGCAGGTGGTTGAGCGGGTCCATCATTGCTTCGCCCGCCCCTCCCGATGGATGATATATAGCCCCGAGGAAATGATTACCAATACCCCCAGGCCCGTCAGCGGACTTGGAAAGTCATCAAAGAAGATCAAGCCGAAGACAGTCGCGCCGATAATCTCTAAGTAACTCAGCGGTGCCAGAACGCCGGCGGCGACACGCTGAAATGCTGCCGTAATCGCCAAATGACCAAGTAAAGAAATCACCCCGACCAGCGCCATCCACAGCCACGCCGAATAGCTTGCCCAGACCGGATCAAACGGCTGAAAGCCGACATAATCGCCGATAAGCAAGCTCAAGGACATAAAACCAAGACCGGAAAGACCGACGCTGAACTGCAGGGCAAACGGCCCATATTTCTGACTTTGGCGACGGGTCATGGCCAAATAAATAGCAAAGCTAAGCGCCGCCAGAAGCGGCAAAGTTGCTGTCCAGCCAAACACCAACCAACTTGGTTGCACCACCAGCATGGCGCCGATAAAGCCCACAAAAATAGCCACATAGCGCCGCCAGCCAATGGTTTCACCAAGGAAGACGACAGAGATCAAAACCAGCATGAACGGTTGCACGAAGAAAATGGCGATGGCATCGGCTATCGGCATGACCTGGACCGCAGCGAAAATGAACATGGTTGCCAAAGCCAAGGTAATCCCACGGATACATTGTGGCAGGATATCCTGTGCCGCCAGGCGGCCAATACTGCGCCAGAGAAACGGTAATAAGACGATGGTCTGAAAGGCGAACCGCGCCCAGGTGACCTGCCCTGCCGGCACCGTTGTTGACAGATGTTTGGCGATCGCATCAATGCCCGGCATCAACAGCATGGCAATGACCATGAAGGCAATACCGATATTGGTATCGCGTTGCGGGCCGCTTAATCTGCTTGCATTAGACATGGGCCAGCATGGGCGCAGTTCGGACGAAACACAATCATCAAAACAGTGCCGCTAAGGAAATCTCACCGCTGAACGGCTGGTCGATTTAATGTGTCGCCGGCCAGGCGGCCGATTAACCGATCATTTCACCACCAACTCAAGAGGGGCCGCCGATAACCGCTCGGGGACAGTGTCGGTAACCAGGACTGTTTCCCCTAAGCTCATGGCCTGATGGCGGTGGCTGTCCATCAAAATCATATGCAGGAAAAACACCATTCCAGGGACTGCGACAACCGGGTTATCGCGATAGAACATCGGATAGTCCATCCAAATTGGTGCAAAGACCGCACCAAGTGAGTATCCACAGGCGTTTGACCGCACATGATTAAATCCGGCATCGTCCATAACCGCCTCCTGTTGCTTCCGCCACCACGCCGATCGGTGAGGTTGTTTTTACGTCACGGGCTATCGTTCATCATGACAGCGTTACGGGCCCCGGAAATCTCCTGCCAATGGGCCAAGTCGGCATCGGTCAGCAGGCCGGACGGTGGCCGGCAGCGCCGAAAATGCTGATATTGATCGACACCGCGCACCAGCATGGCCGCCATTTGTCCGCCCTCAACCTGCCGCATGTGCGTGGGAATAAAACGGATCGCCAAGCCAATCCGGCGATCATCGGAAATATTCGGGTGTGAGGCGTGAAAAACCTTACCGTGATGTAAAGACATTTGCCCTGGCCGCAATTCAATCTCAACGGCGTCATCCTCGGCAACCTCAACAACCATTTCCTGACCTCGGGTCAGCAGGTTATCGGGGTCATGGGTATCGCGGTGCGCAATGGTTTGATTTTGGCTGCCAGCAACAAATCGCATACAGCCGCTTTTGGTCGTGGCCGGTGACAGAGCGATCCAGGCGCTCACCTCTTCCTCGCCCTCAAGCCCCCAATAGGTTAGGTCCTGATGCCAGGAAACAAAGCTGGTTGTCTTCGCTTCTTTAATGAAGAACGGGCAATCAAGCGCCAACAGATTCTCGCCAAGCAGCGCCGCCACAGGGTCTGTCACCGCAGGCAGCCGGGAAATTTCATCGACAAACGGCAAGACCAAGTTTGGATATCGCCGCAGGCAAGTCTTGGTGTTGATGAGGTCGGGAAATTGTGTTTCCGCCGCCTCTAATGCGGCCCGATAGGTGGCCGCTTTAGCTTCGCTCATAACGGTGATGGGAAACACAAAGCCATCCCGGTCAAACCGCGCTTTCAGCTCATCTATCGCCTGCATTTTCGTACTCTCCCCATGCTTTTCTTATGCTGCTTGCCAGGCCTGATTTTGCGTGCCAGCCTACCGCAAATTCTTGCAACCGCAAATCATCACCTGCGCCCGCAGGATCCGTGCAGGCAAAATTCTTGCCGATGTTCTCAGGAGCCCTCAAATGGCATCTACCATAACCAGCGTCGAGTTTCATGTGCTGCAAACAGCGGCCGAAAAGCGCCCCCATTGGGTAAGCTTATTTAAAGTCCCAAATGCCAATGAGCTTTTGGTCCGTCTGCGCACCAGCGACGGTGTTGAGGGCTTTGGTTTGGCGACCAGTTATACCGATATCAGCCCCATTACGCGGGTTCTAAAAGCTGACTTCGCCGAGGAAATCATCGGCATGGACGCGCATGCTCCTGAGCGTTTGTATGAAAAACTATTCGGCTTAACGGCAACCCGTCTTGCCGCTGAAAATGGCTGGGCTCGGGAAGCTTTGATCCGCATTTCCTCGGCTGTCGATTTAGCCTGCTGGGACATCGTCGGCAAAAGCGCCGATATGCCCCTGTACCGGCTATTTGGTGGTTATCGTAATCAGGTCCCCTGCTATGTCACCTGCGCCTATTACCGTGACGGTAAGGATAATGTTGAATTACGTGATGAGATCGAAATGCTGGTCGGCCAAGGCCACCAAGGGTTCAAAGGTAAGGTCGGCGGTCTCAGTTTGGCCGAAGATATGGCCCGTATGGAGATCGTCCGCGATGTCATCGGCCCGGACCGTGATTTGATGATTGACGTTAATCGTGCCTGGGATTTGAAAACCGCCATTGAGGGTGCCCGCGCGCTGGAAAACTTAAACCCGGTTTGGTTAGAAGAACCTGTGCGCTGGACCGATGATCGGCGGGAATTGAAACTGCTCGCGCAAAAAACGACCATCCCGCTGTCCGGCGGCGAGAGCGAGCTGACCAGCTATGGGTGCCGGGCAATGTTAGAGGAGCAGGCGATCCAAATCCTACAGTTTGACTGCACCATGTTCGGTGGTTTCACCGAGGGCCGTAAACTGGCCGCGCTGTGTGAGTTAAACCATGTTGATGTGGCCCCGCATCACGATTGCTTCATTCACGCGCCGCTGGTCGCCGCCAGTCCGGCAGGCCGCATTGTGGAATCTTTCACCGACCCCGAACGCGACCCGCTACAAGCTGAACTCTTTGAAAACCCGCCCAAAATTGCCGATGGCTGGTTAACCTTGAATGAAGCTCCCGGAATTGGCTTAACGCTCTCGGCCGAGGCCTTAAAGAAATTTGCCACCCCGGTCACCTGAGCCAAGATTACCGGGCCGTCATCCCGCCGTCGACCACCATTGCCGAGCCGGTCATAAAACCGGCATCGTCAGAGGCCAGAAAAACAATTGCTTTGGCGACATCTTCGGTGGTTCCCAAGCGACCGATCGGATGGCCTGCGATTGCTACCTTTTCAGCACCGGCGAGATCATTGGTGCCGTGTTGCTCGGCTCGAGCCACAAAGGTTTGCGTGCCCATGTCTGTCTCGATGACGCCGGGATGAACCGAATTCACACGAATGCGATAGCCTTTACGGCCAAAATTCAGGGCCGTTGATTTGGTGAATAATGTCACCCCGCCTTTGGTCATTGAGTACAGCGGATCCAGTTCTGAGCCAACCAATCCGGCAACCGAGGCAAGGTTAACAATGGCGCTGCCATGGGCGCTCTGCTCGCCGCGCGCTTTGAGGGCGCGAACCACTTGCTTGGTGCCTAGCCAAACACCGGTCAAATTTACCGACGCTAAGCGCTGCCATTCTTCAACGGAAACCTCCTCGAAATCACGGCCGAGAAAGATACCAGCGTTATTGACCAGGATATCAAGCCCGCCGAATTGATTTTCGGCCAGGGAAATAGCCGCATCCCAGGCGGCCTCACTGGTCACGTCAAGGGGAATGAATGCGGCCTGATCACCTAATTCTTCAGCCGTTGCGCGGCCAGCGGTCTCCAGCACATCGCCAAGAACCACTTTCGCGCCGGCGGCCACCATTTGCCGTGCTGTCTCTGCGCCTATCCCACGTGCCGCACCTGAAATCAGCGCAACTTTACCTACCAAACTGTTCATTCCCTCATCTCCCATTGTTTTTCCGAGGCCAACCTCGCCTTGGTATCAAGCTGGTTAATCTAACGTTCCTGCTCTCTCCTTCGAGGTCAATGGTTTCTGCATCCAGATCGCAAATTTGCCGCGCTTTATTCACGCTCTAGCCAAGATGCGATGTTTTCGACTAGGCTGCTGGCGAAATCCATCGGTTATCGCCGCCGGCCGGCTCATCGGCAGTGCTGCGGGCCGCTTCTGAAGTCCACCCAAATAGAGGTCGTCATGCTTTTTGATCCGCTGCAGTTTCCTTCCGGCCAGTCGATGCCCAACCGCTTTATGCTGGCACCGCTGACCAATCAGCAAAGCCATGACGACGGCACCCTTTCGGATGCGGAATTTCAGTGGTTAACCATGCGCGCCAAGGGCGGGTTTGGCATGACCATGACCTGCGGGGTTTATGTCAGTGACGAAGGCAAAGGCTTCCCAGGTCAACTCGGGCTGACACATGCCGGCCATTTAGACGGCCATCGGCGCTTTGCCAAAGCCATTAAGGATGAAGGCAGCATGGCCATTATGCAGTTGATCCATGGTGGTTTGCGGGCTCTGCAGCCAACGGCCGGTGGGCAACCATTGGCGCCCAGCGACGACGATCGCAAAGGCGCCCGGGCGATGACGCTGGAGGAAGTTCATCGCACCCGAGATAGCTTCATTCAAGCTGCCGTTTGGGCCGAAGAAACAGGCTATGACGGGGTCGAGTTACATGGTGCCCATGGCTATCTGCTGTGCCAATTCATCAGCCCAACGATCAATCAGCGCAGCGATGAATATGGTGGATCACTGGAAAATCGAACCCGCCTCATGCGTGAGATTATCGATGGTATTCGCGCCCGTTGCCGGCCTGACTTTGTCCTCGGTGTGCGGCTTTCGCCAGAGCGGTTCGGCATGCAAATGGCGGAAATTAAGAGCTTTTATGCAAGCCTTTGCGCGGCCGCTCAGATTGACTTTATCGATATGTCCCTCTGGGATGTTTTCAAACAGCCGGAAGAAGATGCCTTTAAAGGAAAAACGCTGCTTGCCCATTTCGTTGAGATTGATCGCCAAGCAGTCAAACTGACGGTTGCAGGAAAGATTACCACCGGCGCCGAGGTGGCAGCGGTCATGGCCGGCGGGGTTGATTTTGTCGCCATTGGTCGCGCCGGCATCCTGCATCATGACCTGCCGCAGCGGGTGCAAGCCGATGCCAATTTTGAACCGATTGCACTGCCGGCATCACGCGCCCATTTAACCGCTGAAGGGCTGAGCCCAAAATTCATCACCTATATGGGTAATTGGAAAGGTTTTGTCGAAGCCGATGGGGCCTAATCAACAATGACCGGTAATGATGATGTGTTTGGTACCTGGGCGCTGGTGCGCACGGAAGCCGTGGCCACCGATGGCGACCAGATGCCTGCCCCCTATGGCGGCGCGGCGGCCATGGGCCGGCTAACCCTGGCGGCAAATGGCCGGATGATCGCGGTAATCTGTGATGGCCGCACAGGCCTGGCCGATGACACCGCCCGCGAGTATATTTCTTATTGCGGGGCATTTACCTTTGACGGCAAACAGTTGATCACAACCGTCGACGCCGCCGCCGATCAGGCGCGCTTGGGCAGCAAACAAATCCGCCAAGTGGATTTTGAAGATGACTTAATGGTGCTGCGGCCACCGGCCAAGTCCTATGGCGGCAAACCGGAGCAACGGGCTCTTTATTGGCGCCGGATCGCCGCCGAATAACGCCAAAACCGAAGTTACAAATTGCGCCGATACAAAGCTAACAACCGCGACCAGTGACGTTCCGCTGCCGGCACGTCATAGCACCAGCGCTCCGGAAAGGCGAAACCATGGTGCACGCCGGGATGAATTTCCAGCTCACCACGCGCCCCCGAGGCGCGGAATAAGTCGTGCAGCTCGGCCACCGTCTGTGGCGGTGCCAGATCGTCAAACTCCGCACAGGAGATGTATAATTCGGCGGTTGATTGCGCCAATGTTTGGTGCGGGCTTTCTTCCGCGTCACTGACCAACCAGGTACCATAAAAGGACGCTGCGGCAGCAATTTGATCACCAAAGCGTGCCGCCGCCGCCAGGGCATATGGGCCACTCATGCAATAGCCATGGCAGCCGACCGGCCCGGGACGGGCGTCGTCATGATGTTTTAAGAACGCCAGCATATCGGCAATGTCATTCATCACCGGCGGGATCGTCATCTTGGTGCGGACGGCGCGCATCCGGGTGTGCTCGGCACTGCCGGCCGTCAGCACTTCAGGCCCATAGGTGGTATCGCGGCCGGCCCGATAATATAGGTTTGGAAGCAATACCAGATAACCTGAGCTGGCCAAACGCCGGGCCATGGCACGCAGTTCTTCGCGGATTCCCGGTGCGTCCATCAGCAATAAAATCGGCGCAAATGGTCCATCGCGGTCAGGCCGACAGATATATGTCTCCATCGCCCCGTCCCGAGTCTCAATATCACGTGTTTCTGCCAACATTTTGAAATCCCCCCCAAGGCGCAAGTGTGGCCGGGAGGTTGCAAACGGTCAATGCGCCGATAAAAGAAAAATTTGATAAGCGTCACGAACATGCAACACTCCGGTAGCTGCCAGGCGGCGGCCAAGCTGCCTTCTCATAGGATTTTTCAAAGGCCAGCGTTGTGCGCATAAACCGGCATTATTTAGGGCCCTTTCTGAGGGGCACCCTGTGTCTTATTTTGGCGATTTTTCTATTTGATGTGATGGGTGCCATCGTCAAATTTTTAAGCGCCGCTTATCCGGCTCAACAATTGTCCTTGTTCCGCAACCTTTTCGGCCTTGCGCCAAGCTTATTGGTGTTGTTCTTGGCCCGTGATTGGCATGCCGCAGGCCGGCCATTGAAAATTCGCCAATGGCGGCTGGGCCTGCTGCGCGGCGGCTTTGTCGCGGTCGCCCAATTCTGTTTTTATACCGCCCTTGGCAACATGGCGTTTGCGACCGCAACAACCCTGGCCTTTGCGGGGCCGTTGCTGATTACGGCCCTATCGGTGCCGATTTTGCGCCACCGTGTCGGTATTTGGCGATGGTCTGCGGTGGCCCTTGGTTTTGTTGGTGTTGTGATGGTCATGCAGCCTGGCCGCGTTGCCTTTGGCGGCTACGCTATTTTGCCGGTGATTGCCGCTTTTGGCTATGCCCTGACCAGTGTCACCGTGAACCTGTTTGACAAGTCTGTGCCAAGCGCGCTGGTGAACCTTTATGGCACCGGCGGGGCCCTTATCGGTGCCTGTGTCGTTGTGCTGAGCAGCGGTGCTTATGTCACCGTGGCGTCGGCGGATGATTGGTTTTGGTTGATCCTGATGGGCTTGGTTGGCGGCTGCGCGGTGCTGGCTTTAGTGACTGCCTATCGCATGACCGCACCAAGTAGCCTGGCACCATTTGAATATGTCGGCATCCCGATCTCTTTTGCCATCGGCTGGGTTATTTTCAACGAGGCGCCGTTTGAGCGGCTTTGGCCAGGGGCGCTGCTGATTGTCGCCGGTGGCCTACTGATTGTCTGGCGACAACACCACAATGCCCGCCATAAAGTTGACCCGTGATCACAAAACATATTTCAATGCCGGAACATGCTGACCACCAGAAAGTATAAGCAATGATGGACCTTAAAATAATCGACGCTCATTTTCATTTCTGGGAGATCCAGGCACAGCGCCACCCATGGCTTTGCGGTGCGGTTGAAAAAGATTTCTTCCTCGGCGATTACAGCGGCTTGATGCGCGATTATCTGCCCGCCGATTATCGCCGTGACAGTGTCGGCTTGGAGGTTGTCAAACTGGTTCATTGTGAGGCCGAATGGGACCGCAATGATCAAGTTGGTGAGACCCAATGGTTAACGGCATTAAATGCCGCCAGCGGTTGGCCGACGGCAGCGGTGGGTCATGCCTGGTTAGATGACCCGGCATTGGCCGATATACTGGCCGCACATTGTCGCTCGCCGTTGCTGCGCGGCATCCGCTCAAAACCTGTGACCGCCCCGGCGGCCGATGCTGCCGCCCCCGATGGTCGGCGCAGCTTGCAGGATCCGAACTGGCGGCGCGGCTATCGGCAGCTGGCGGATTTTGGCTTGAGTTATGATCTGCGGGTGCCGTGTTGGCATCTGGCCGAGGCCGCCGCCGTCATTGAAGCTCACCCGGATATCCCTGTGGTGGTCAATCACCTTGGCTTTCCCTGGGACCGTTCGGCCGAAGGTTTGGCCCTATGGCGGCAGCAAATGACCGCCATTGCCCGCTTACCCTGGGTGCATTTGAAAGTCTCGGAACTTGGCCTGAAGGATCAGCCCTGGGAAATTGACAGCAATCGCCGCGTGGTCTTAGAGGCTTTGGACATTTTTGGCGTTGAGCGCTGCATGTGGGCGTCTAACTTCCCGGTCGCCGGTTTGCGGATTGGCTATGGTGATTTGGTTGCCGCCATGCTGGATATTTTTTCCGACTTAACCAATGCCGAAATTCAGGCCGTTTTTCATGACAACGCCAATCGCTTTTACCGCCTTTAAGCACCCTCACCGCGATAGCCGTGTGAGCCGCGTGACCCCGGCCGGCGGCAGTTCGGCCAGGTAAAGATCACCGCACCGACTGCCATATAGACCGTGGGCACCATTGATCGCACCTCGGCAACGACCAACAATCTGCCCGTCGGGCGCGTATTTTATAATTCGCGGGGTTTGGTCGCTGACAAATGCAAAGCCGGCGGCATCAACATAAATTGCCATCGGATGATAAAGACCACCCCAATCCATCATATGCGCGCCGTGTCGATCAAAAACCTGTACGCGATTATTCTCCCGGTCGGCGACCAGTACCCGGTCGTGCAATGCCCAGGTTGCATGCGGTGTCGAAAACGCCCCTGGTCCTTGGCCGGCGCTGCCAATACTGGCAATTAATTGGCCGTCGCCATCGAAGCGATGCAGGCAGGTGCCGCCATAGCCGTCAGCGACGTAAATGTCGCCGTCAAGGCTTTGGCTGGCATGGGTTGGATGGTTAAACGGCGCCCCATCCGCCGGCTGATGGCGGTTGCCCAACCGCTGTAAAACAGCACCGTCAAGATCGGTGACAATAATTTCATGGGCATCACGGTCGGCGATGAATAACCGACCATCGCCGGTGGCCCAAATCCCATGGCCATCGGCGATCAAATCATCGCCCCAAGCAGTCACAAAATCACCATTGGCGTCAAAAACGACAATCGGCGTGGCACCTCGTTGCAGCACGTAAACACGCTCATCCGAGGCGACGGCAAGGGCGCTGATAAAGCCTTGCGCCACGTGTTCCGGCCATCTGGCCCAGTGGCGATCAACAGCATAAATATCTTCACCAAGGGAAACCCGTTGTGGTTCCGCGCGCGCAATCGTCATCATTATCCTCCGCCAAAGGGGCTGCACCGGGTGATGAGTATGACCGACCGTGCCGCCAAAGACAGCAGCGATCATGAAAAACGGCCCGACAAATGCCGGGCCGTGGATCATTCGCGACAATTTAGCGCAGTTTAACGGCGCTCGACCATCAGCTTTTTAATTTCCGAAATCGCCTTCGCCGGGTTCAGGCCTTTCGGGCATGTTTTGGTGCAGTTCATAATTGTATGACAGCGATACAGACGGAACGGATCCTCCAGCTCATCAAGCCGTTCGCCGGTCATCTCATCACGGGAATCGGCAATCCACCGATAGGCTTGCAGCAGAATGGCCGGGCCTAAATAGCGATCACCATTCCACCAATAACTTGGGCAGGATGTTGAGCAACAGAAACACAGCACGCATTCCCACAGGCCATCAATCTTGGCGCGTTCCTCTGGGCTTTGCAGCCGCTCGGAATCAGGCGGTGGGGGTGTTTTTGACTTCAACCATGGCTCCACCGACGCTAACTGCGCATATAATTGCGTGACGTCCGGAACCAGGTCTTTGACCACCGGCCGGTGCGGCAAAGGATAGATGTGCACTTCCCCGTCAACGTCTTCAATCGGCTTCAAGCACGCCAAGGTGTTGGTGCCGTCAATGTTCATGGCGCAGGAACCGCAAATCCCCTCCCGACAGGACCGCCGGAAGGTAAGCGTGCTGTCGACCTCGTTTTTGATTTTCATCAATGAGTCCAGGACCATCGGGCCGCAGCTATCGAGATCAATCTCGTAGCTGTCCATGCGCGGATTATCACCGGTGTCCGGATCGTAGCGATAAATCTTGAAGGTTTTGACCCGCTTGGCACCTTCGGCCGCAGGATAGGTCGTGCCTTTTTTAACCTTTGAATTACTCGGCAGCGAAAACTCAGCCATGTGTCTTCTCTTTCTTCAAAATAGGTCTTTACGCTAAAAATTAATTGCTCAATAAACCCGTGCTTTCGGCGGGAAGCTTTCAACTTCATCTGTTAGCGTATTCATCTGCACATCACGGTATTGCACACGGTTTTGATAATTTTCATCAAGCCACATGCAGCTGTGCTTCATCCATTTTTCGTCATCCCGCTCGGTGAAGTCTTCACGGGCATGGGCACCCCGGCTTTCCTGCCGCAGATGCGCACTGTTGATGGTCACCATCGCTTGGCCGACAAGGTTCTCAAGCTCCATGCCTTCGACCAGGTCGGTATTCCAAATCAACGAGCGGTCATTGATGCCGATATCGCTCATCGACTCGGCGATTTCGGCCATCACCTTAACGCCTTCAGAGAGAATTTCCTCATCCCGGAACACCGCCGCGTGCTTTTGCATACCGCGCTGCAGGCGATCACGCACATCGGCAACTTTCAGTGAGCCTTTGGCATGGCGCATGGCATCAAGGCGGGCGATAGAGTTTTCACCGGCATCTTTTGGCAGCGGCTGATGTGGTGCCCCTGGGGTGATTGTTTCCGCCGCCCGCAAGGCTGCGGCACGGCCAAAGACAACGATGTCCAGAAGTGAATTTGTGCCCAAACGGTTGGCCCCGTGCACCGACACACAGGCCGCTTCACCAATTGCCATCAAACCAGGGCAAACCCGATCGGGATCATCGGCCGTCGGGGCCAAAACCTCGGCGTGATAATTGGTCGGGATACCGCCCATATTATAATGCACCGTTGGCAGAATCGGGATCGGTTGCTTGGTAACATCGACACCGGCAAAGACTTTTGCGGTCTCGGAGATCCCTGGCAGACGCTGGTGCAGAACGGCCGGATCAAGATGCTCCAGATGCAGGAAGATATGATCGGCATCAGGGCCAACGCCGCGACCTTCGTTGATTTCGATGGTCATTGCCCGGCTGACCACATCACGGGAGGCCAAATCTTTTGCTGTCGGTGCGTAACGTTCCATGAAGCGCTCACCTTCGGAGTTGGTGACATAGCCACCTTCGCCGCGCGCACCTTCGGTGATCAGACAGCCGGCGCCATAAACCCCGGTTGGATGGAATTGCACGAACTCCATGTCTTGCAGCGGCAGGCCGGCACGCAGGGCCATGGCGTTGCCGTCCCCTGTGCAGGTATGCGCCGAGGTGCAGGAGAAATAGGCCCGGCCATAACCACCTGTGGCCAAAACCACGGTATGCGCACGGAATTTATGAATCACACCATCTTCCAGGTCGATCGCCATCACCCCACGGCAGGCACCTTCTTCGTCCATGATGAGATCGATACCGAAATATTCGATAAAGAACTCCGCACCGCCGCGCAAAGATTGCTGATACAGCGTGTGCAAGATGGCATGTCCGGTACGGTCGGCTGCGGCACAGGCGCGCTTTGCCGGCGCTTCGCCAAAGTTCAGCATGTGTCCACCGAAGGGCCGCTGGTAAATGCGCCCTTCTTCGGTTCGGCTGAACGGCACCCCATAATGCTCAAGTTCAATGACCGCCGGGATCGCATTGCGGCACATGTACTCAATCGCGTCCTGGTCGCCCAACCAATCGGCGCCCTTAACGGTGTCATACATATGGTATTTCCAGTTATCGTCCTCGCCCATGTTATCAAGGGCGGCACCAATCCCGCCCTGGGCGGCGACCGTGTGGCTGCGTGTCGGGAAAACCTTGGTCACGCAGGCGGTTTTCAAACCCGCCATGGTCATCCCAAGTGTGGCCCGCAGACCGGCACCACCGGCGCCGACGACGACAGCGTCATAGCTATGTTCGACAACTTTATAGGATTCCATAATCCTCTACCCTCCAAAGGCAATCTTTAAGACCGAGAAAACGGTCGCTGTCCCGAACAGGATCAACGCGAATTTCACGGCCGTCAGCACAATCACTTTCCGACTTTCAGAACTGATATAGTCCTCAATCACCACCTGCAAACCGAGCTTGGCGTGATAATACAGAGAAAAAACCAAAAGAATGGTCAGCACCGCAACATGCGGTTGTTCAAGCCAAGCAATAACGCTCGGGTGGTCGGCACCGGAAATGCCGGTCAAGGCGATCACAAACCAAATCATCAATGGCACCTGAGCAACCGCCGTCAGCCGTTGCATCCACCAATGATCTACCCCTTCTTTCGCCGATCCAAGGCCCCGCGCACGTCCGAGCGGGGTCCGCATACTGCGGTCATTCATCAGCTTTCTCCCCTAGGTTTCGCAACCTCAAACCAAAATTAAAGCCCATATGACGACGGTCAAAATCGCCGTTGAGGCAAGCACTGCGTAGCCACTGCGTTCGACCTGCTGAAGCGACAATCCACGGCCAGCGTCCCAGAATAAGTGTCTGATACCATTGCTAAAATGATAACACAGACCAATCGTGGCCGCAAAAATCACAAGGTATCCAAACCAGGACCCGGCCAACATTTGCACGAATGCAAAATATTCCGCATCAACCGCAGCGGCGATCAGCCACCACGATAAACCAATTAACACAAACACCATGGCGACGCCGGTCATCCGATGCATGATCGACAAGACCGACGTGATTTGCGGCTTGTAAATTTGCAAATGCGGTGACAGTGGACGGTTTTTAGCAGCCATAACCAAACCTCTCGACGGAACGGCTCAAAGAATTAGCCCTCGGATATACCACGAAATAATCACGGCGAAAGGGTCTTTACGCCGCAGTCAGGCTGTTGATCGGTAAATTTTCCATGAACCCACATAAAAAATTCCAAACCGCTCAGCCACAATCGGCCGCCGTTGCGGCGGCGGTAATTCGATCCGCTAGGGCGACCATGTGTTGTGCCTCCGCGACATGCAGGTTTTCAATTAATTGGCCATCCACAACAGCCATCCCTTGCCCGGCCTCAAGAGCCGCCGCATGGGCGGCAATAATCCGCCGCGACCAGGCCAGCGTTTCGGCACTGGGGCCAAAAACCTGATTGGCGACAGCAATCGTTTTCGGATGAATTAAGGTTTTACCGTCAAAGCCAAAATCGCGCCCTTGGCGGCATTGGGCCGCAAAACCTTCGCTGTCGTCCAGGTCCAGGTGAACACCATCTAAAATCGCCAAGCCATGCGCTCGGGCGGCGAGTAAACACAGCCCCAGACCGGTAACAAGCCCCAAGCGATCAGCCTGCGGGCGGCCACGCAAATCGCTGATCAAATCAGAGGTGCCCATCACCAGCAGCTGCAAGCGACCGCCACTGGCAGCAATTTCGGCCGCGTTTAGCATTCCCATCGGCGTTTCCATCATCGCCCAAATGGCCAGCTCGGGGGGCGCGCCGGCGGCCGTTAGAACCGCCGCTGCCTGGCGCAAACGATCGGCACTTTCGACCTTTGGGATAACCACCGCATGGGCACCGGCGGTGGCCGCAAAAACAAGATCATCATGGCCCCAGGGCGTTGCCAGTGGATTCACCCGAATAGCCAGCTCACGGTCGCCATAGCCGCCGATTGCCAAGGCGTCGGCGATATGATCACGGGCCGCAACCTTTACTGCCGGCGCAACAGCATCTTCCAGATCCATGATGATGCCATCAACGGCTAATTGCCGCGCTTTTTCGAGCGCCCGGCGATTTGACGCCGGCATGTAAAGCACCGAACGGCGTGGACGGGTGGTGTCAATCATGCTCAATCCTCTGTTCTAAAACAGCGCAAATTGTCGATCTATTCGCAAGTCGCTGGTAACGCAACGCATCCTATGGGACATAGAAGCTTGGATCACCCCTAACGGTAAAATTTTAATGCCTATCTTGTCGATTTCTTCACGTGTTGTGCAGGGTTATGTGGGCAATAGCGCCATTGTGCCCGGCCTTCAGAGCCTTGGTTTTACCGTTTGGCCCCTTGATACCGTGGTCTTTTCCAATCACCCTGGCCATGGTCGGTTCCGGGGCACCATCACCGACCCCGCACATTTGTTAGCCTTGCTGGAGGGGTTGCAGGAGCTTGGCGTCCTGGTCGATTGCCAAGCGGTTTTGAGCGGCTATCTTGGCCATCTGGAAACAGCCGATGTGGTGGCGGCCGCCGTCACCATGGTCGAAGCGGCCAATCCAAACGCTTTTTATTGCTGTGATCCGGTGATTGGCGATGACGGCCGCAATTACGTTGATCCTGCGATCGTTACCGCGATCATCGAAAAATTGCTGCCACGCGCCCACATCGTCACCCCGAACCATCATGAATTAAGTGTCTTAAGCGGCGTCACACAAAACCATGAAAACCTTGTTGAAACCGCCCGCGGCTTGCCCTTGATCGGGCCTAAGACAGTTGTCGTCAGTGGCCACCGGCGCAGCGACATGGTGCGCACCTGGGCGATCACACCGCGCACGGCGTGCTGGCAAGAATGGCCCTGGCGCGAGCGACCCATTAACGGCGCCGGTGATTTGCTGGCGGCGCTTTTTCTCGGCTATTGGCTGGCAGACGGCAATAGCGAAACAGCCTTAGCGCAGGCGGTTTCGCGGCTTGCACACGTGATTGATACACCCAGCGGCGACCGTGATCTGGACGTGATCACCGGCCTGGCCGCCGACGGTTGCTGACTAGGCGGCTCGGTTGAGGTGGTTTTGAAGCATCACTTCGGCGATCTGAACCGCGTTTAAAGCCGCACCTTTGCGCAAGTTGTCGGAGACACACCAGAACACCAAGCCATTTTCAACCGTTGGATCAACCCGCATCCGGCTGACATAAACAGCGTCTTCGCCGGCGCTTTCCTTCGGTGTGACATAGCCTTCATCCAAGCGATGATCGATGACAATCAAGCCGGGGAAATCTGCCATCGCCTCCCGGGCCATGGTTTCATCAATCGGCTCTTCGGTCTCAATGAAGATCGCTTCGGCATGACCAATAAATACCGGCACCCGCACACAATGGGCGACAACTTCAATTTCCGGGTCAAGAATCTTCTGTGTCTCGACCGTCATTTTCCATTCTTCTTTGGTGAAGCCGTCATCCAAGAAGCTGTCGATATGCGGGATGCAGTTGAACGAAATTTCTTTCGTGAACTCTTCACGGGTTAACGGATCATTCACAAACACGGCCCGGGTTTGATTAAACAGCTCATCCATCCCAGGCCGGCCGGCCCCTGACACCGACTGATAGGTTGAGACAACCACCCGTTTAATGGTGAAGTCATCGTGCAGTGGCTTCAACGCCATCACCATCTGCGCCGTCGAGCAATTTGGGTTGGCGATGATATTGCGCGCAGCATACCCTGCCAAAGCCTCCGCATTGACCTCGGGGACCACCAGCGGCACATCCTCATCCATCCGAAAATGCGAACTGTTGTCAATCACCACACAGCCTGCGGCAGCAGCTTTGGGGGCAAATTCAGCGGAAATTTTACCGCCGGCGGAAAACAAAGCGATATCGGTGCCGGTGAAATCAAAATCCGACAGGTTTTGCACTTTTAACACCGCCTCATCGCCATAAGAGACTTCCACGCCGATCGAATTTGACGACGCCAAGGCGATAACTTCATCGGCAGGAAAGGCACGTTCGGCAAGGGTTGTGAGCATTTCGCGACCAACCGCCCCGGTGGCACCAACAACCGCTACACGTATCCCCATTTCGCAAATCCTTTCCTGTGTTTGGTCCCCGATCAGAGACCAATAAAAACGGCAGGAGGTGTAAGCCCCCTGCCGTAAAAATTCAAGCTTTAAGGGCAGCGATTAAACGCCAGCAAGCTTATTCAATTCTTTCAGAACACTGTCCATCATCACGGTGCTCGACACCCGCGCCATGCCATCCTGCATGATATCTGCGGTACGGATTCCGGAATTCAGAACATTCTGAACCGCTTGTTCAATCAAGTCGGCGTCTTCATTCATGTCAAAAGAATAGCGCAGCAGCATGGTATAGCTAAGCAGCTCCGCCAATGGATTGGCCAATCCCTGACCGGCGATATCCGGGGCCGAACCGTGCACCGGCTCATAGAGTGCGTGCCGTTTGCCGGTGGTCTCGTCAATCGCCCCAAGCGAGGCCGACGGTAACATCCCCAGCGAGCCTGTCAGCATCGCCGCACAATCCGACAGGATATCGCCAAACAGGTTATCGGTAACGATGACATCGAATTGCTTTGGATTGCGGACCAATTGCATGGCGCAGTTATCGGCGTACATATGGCTCATCTCAACGCCGTCACCTTCAGCGGCATGGAGAGCCGTCATGGTTTCACGCCAAAGCACACCTGACATCATGACATTGGCTTTTTCAACCGAGGTCAGACGGCCCTGACGCTTGCGGGCAAGATCAAAAGCAACACGGCCGACCCGCTCAATCTCAGGGGTTGTGTAGAGGTTGGTATCATAGCCCTTGCGGCTGCCATCGGCCATCTCGTCGATGCCCCGCGGCTGCGCAAAGTAAATCCCGCCGGTCAACTCGCGGAGGATTAAAATATCTAGCCCGGCCACCAAATCGCGTTTCAGGGACGAGGAGTCAGCCATTGCATCAAATACGATGGCTGGCCGCAAATTGGCAAAAAGGTCCATTTCTTTGCGTAATTGCAGAAGCCCGCGCTCGGGCTTTTGCTCAAACGGCAAGCTGTCGTATTGCGGCCCGCCAACAGCCCCAAACAAGACCGCATCAGCGGCCGCTGCATCCGCCATCGTTTCGTCGGTTAACGGCGTGCCATGGGCGTCGAAGGCGGCGCCGCCGACAAGCCCTTCCTGGAGGTCAAACCCGACCGCCCGATGCTTCGCCATCCAATCGACAACCCGCAATACTTCGCGCATTACTTCAGGGCCGATGCCATCCCCTGGAAGCACCAGGAGTTTTTTATTCGCTGCCATTCGTTTTATCCAATCCTTAACCGCACGCCGCCCCGCCTTAGGCCCAGGGCTTTTCCGCTGCCAATTGCCCTTCGAAGTCCGAAATTTTGGTTTCCCGCTGCATGGTCAGCCCAATATCGTCAAGGCCATTGATCAAGCAGTCACGGCGATGTTCGTCGACGCTGAAGCTGATCCGCTCGCCGTTTGGCCGTTGAATTTCTTGAGCTTCAAGATCGATGTCCAGCATCGCGTTGGCGCCCTTGCTGGCGTCATCCATCAATAACTCCAGTTGCTCTTTCGAGACGCGGATCGGCAGGATGCCGTTTTTAAAGCAGTTATTGTAGAAAATGTCGGCAAAGCTGGTTGAGATAACACAGCGAATGCCAAAGTCTTTCAACGCCCACGGCGCATGTTCGCGGCTTGATCCACAGCCAAAATTATCCCCTGCGACCAGCACCGAGGCCTCACGATAAGCAGCTTTATTCAACACAAAATCTGGTTTTTCCGAGCCGTCATCGGCAAACCGCATCTCTTTAAACAGATGTTTACCAAGCCCCGAGCGCTTGATTGTTTTTAAGAAATTCTTTGGGATGATCATATCGGTATCAATGTTGATCATGTCCATCGGCGCAGCAACGCCGCGATGCTGTGTGAACTTATCCATGGTTATTCTCCCTCCGCGCTAAATTGACGGACATCGGCAAGGTGACCGCTGATGGCGGCGGCGGCGGCCATCGCCGGGCCAACCAAATGAGTCCGCCCACCGCGACCCTGACGGCCTTCAAAATTACGGTTCGACGTTGACGCCGACCGTTCGCCCGGCTCCAATTTATCGGCGTTCATCGCCAAGCACATGGAACAGCCGGCCTCCCGCCATTCAAAGCCGGCGTCGATGAAGACTTGATCCAGGCCTTCGCTTTCAGCCTGCTCTTTCACCAAGCCGGACCCTGGGACCACCAGCGCCGTCACATTGCCGGCGACCTTCCGGCCTTTGGCAACCGCAGCGGCCGCCCGTAGGTCCTCAATGCGGCTATTGGTGCAGGAACCAATGAACACTTTATCAACCGATACCTCACTGATCGGCGTGCCTGCGGTTAGCCCCATATAAGCCAATGAACGTTCAATCGCGGCGCGCTTTCCTTCATCTGCTTCGGCGGCCGGATCGGGGATTTTGCCGTCAATCGGCACAACGTCTTGCGGGCTTGTGCCCCAGGTCACCTGCGGGGCGATATCGGCAACATTGATTTCAACCTCGGTGTCATAGACCGCATCCGGGTCTGACGGCAGGCTGCGCCAGTAATTCACAGCCTGTTCCCAGACCCCTGCTTTCGGCGCCATCGGCAAACCTTTGAGATACTCAAAAGTGGTTTCATCAGGTGCCACCATGCCGGCACGGGCGCCAGCTTCAATGGCCATATTGCACATTGTCATGCGGCCTTCCATCGACAGCCCACGAACAGCCTCACCGGCAAATTCAATCACGTGGCCGGTGCCGCCGGCAGTGCCGATGGTACCGATGATGTGGAGGATTAAATCCTTCGCCGTGACCGACGCAGGCAGCGCCCCTTTGACATTGATCCGCATATTTTTCGCCGGTGCTTGGATCAACGTTTGAGTTGCCATCACATGTTCAACTTCGGACGTACCGATGCCGAAGGCCAAGGCCCCAAAAGCCCCATGGGTGGCGGTATGGCTGTCACCACAGACAATGGTCATGCCCGGTAGGGTAAAGCCCTGTTCAGGGCCAATCACATGCACGATCCCTTGGCGCACATCGTCAACATCAAAAATCGGCACACCGAAATCGGCACAATTGACGCGCAAAGTTTCAACTTGAATCCGCGATTCCTCGTCATCAATGCCCTTCGAGCGATCCGTGGTCGGGACGTTATGGTCAGGCACGGCCAAGGTTTTTTCCGGCGCCCGCAGCTTGCGGCCGGCATTGCGCAAGCCCTCAAATGCCTGCGGGCTGGTCACCTCATGGACCAAATGGCGGTCAATATAAATCAGACATGTGCCGTCATCTTGGCGATCGACCACATGTGCATCCCAAATTTTATCAAAAAGTGTCCGGTGTCCGGCCATTTGTTAATCCCCTTGTCGTCCCAGAATAAACCTCAAGCGGCGGCGAGCATACCGAGTCCAATCGCCGACACAAACTGGAAAATGCTAAAAATCCGCCGTCACCGCCTGTGAGCGTCTAAAAACGCCCTGTCACGGCCCGCGGCAACAAAAAACGCCGTCAAAATAGCAACGGCGTTCCGCATTAACAAAGGCATCTGTGTTGCTGTCGTTTTATGCCTCTGGTGCAGCCGCTGCTTTGCTGTCTGCCTTCGCCCGAACAGTAACTTTTTCGGCGATCCGCGCGGCCCGACCGCGACGGCTACGTAAGTAGTACAACTTCGCCCGCCGAACCCGCCCGCGGCGTACAACCGTCATGCCGGCAATGCGCGGCGAATATAAAGGAAAGACCCGCTCGACCCCTTCGCCATAGGAGATTTTGCGAATGGTGAAAGACGAGCTGATGCCGTCATTGTTACGGGCGATACAAACCCCTTCAAAGGCCTGAATCCGTTCGCGTGACCCTTCAACCACTTTGACGTCGATGCGCAGGGTATCGCCTGGCCCAAACTCGGGGATTTCGTGATCGGCGCTGAGTTTTTCGATCTGTTCTTGATTAAGTTGCTCAACGATGTTCATTTTCATTCTCCAACCGGCACCCGGCGCCCTATGTCGACAGCGCGACACCACTGATCGCGTGGTGATTAATTTGCTTGGTATTATCAACGTCTTCATCAACGTTGTGATTGAGGCGGGGTTATGGCGCGAAGGCTGGCACTTGTCTAGCCCTTTTGCGCATAATCACCGGGAAAATCATGTTTTGGCACGCAGAATTGACCCAGGATGATATAAATCATCGTTGCAGAGCTGCGGCGGCATTGCCGCAGCGGTTGCTGTTTTCAGTCTTTTGAACGAGAGATGCAATGAATACGCCCGCCCTAAGCCTGCAGCAGCTGCACGCTGCCGTCGCCGCCGAACAGATTGATACGGTTTTGGTGGCCTTTGTCGACATGCAAGGCCGATTGATCGGCAAGCGCTTTCAAGCCGAGTTTTTTTTGGACAGCGCTCATGCGGAAACCCATGGCTGTGACTATCTGTTGGCCAATGATATCGACATGGAACCGGTCCCTGGTTACAGCGCCGCCAATTGGCAGCGTGGCTATGGTGACTTCGTGATCAAGCCCGACCTTTCCACGCTTTGCATCACGCCGTGGTTAGCGGGCACCGCCTTGGTCCTTGCAGATGTTCTGGATCACCATGATCACAGCCCCTTGGCGCATAGTCCGCGGGCGATGCTAAAAACCCAGATTGCCCGCCTCGAGGCTGCCGATATGCAAGCGATGATGGCGTCCGAGTTAGAGTTTTATCTCTTTGACGACAGCTATCGTCGCGCCGAGGAAAAGCACTTTCATGGGTTAACCACCGCCGGCAGTTACATCCAAGATTACCATATCTTCCAAACCAGCAAGGAAGAGCCGGTGATGCGAGCCATCCGCACGCAACTGCAAGCAGCGGGGATTCCGGTTGAAAACTCAAAAGGCGAATGGGGTCCCGGGCAGGAAGAAATCAATGTCCGCTATGCCGATGCCCTGACCATGGCAGACCGCCATGCGGTGATGAAAAACGCCATCAAGGAAATCGCCTATCTGCAGGATCGCGCGGTTACCTTTATGGCGAAATGGCGCTATGAGCTGGCCGGCAGCTCGTGCCATATTCATCAATCACTGTGGGACCGAAGCGGCGAAAAATCGCTTTTTCATGATCCCGACGGCAGCTATGGGATGTCAAAAATGATGTGCCATTTCATTGCCGGGCAACTGCACCACGCCCGTGAATTGACCTATTTCCTGGCCCCTTACATCAACTCCTACAAACGCTTTAAGCAGGTTGGCACCTTTGCCCCGACCCGGGCGGTCTGGAGCCGTGATAACCGCACCGCCGGCTTCCGTCTTTGTGGCGAATCCTCATCGGCTGTGCGGGTTGAATGCCGGATCGGCGGCGCTGATTTAACGCCGCATCTGGCCTATGCGGCGCTGTTGGCCGCAGGGCTGCAGGGGATCAAAGACGAACGCCCCCTGACGGCACCTTTTGACGGTGATGCCTATGACGATTGCAGCTTGCAAGAAATCCCACCAACCCTGCGCGAGGCGATTGATTGTCTTGATCACTCGGTAATGTTACGTCATGCCTTCGGTGACAGCGTGATTGATCATTACGTGCACACCGCCCGCTGGGAGCAGGCAGAATATGATCGCCGCGTCACCGATTGGGAAATTCAGCGTGGCTTTGAGCGCGCTTAACCCGTCAACCGTGGAGATCGAAACATGGCTCATGTAACCTGCACCTCACCAATTGATGGGCACGTTTATGTTCAACGGCCGTTTACCGGTGCCGACGAACTTGCCCAAAAACTGCAGCGGGCGATAGCCGCTCAACGCGGCTGGCAACAGCGATCCATTCAAGAACGTGCCGCGCTGTGTAGCCAGATGGTTGACGCGATGTTGGCCATGCGCAGTGAGATTATCCCAGAGTTAGCGTGGCAAATGGGCCGGCCGGTGCGTTTTGGCGGCGGTGAACTTGGCGGCTTTGAAGAACGCGCCCGGCATATGATTGCGATTGCTGAAGATGCATTGGCACCCATTCGGCCCCGTCCCATTGACGGTTTTAGCCGCTATATTAGCCGCCAACCGCTGGGCCTTATCCTGGTGATTGCGCCCTGGAACTATCCCTATTTGACCGCCGTAAACAGCATCATTCCGGCCCTGATGGCAGGCAATGCGGTGATTTTGAAACATGCCGCCCAAACCCCTTTGGTGGCCGAACGTTTTCAAATGGCAAGTGATGCCGCCGGTTTGCCGGCGGGGCTGTTCCAGCATGTTTTCCTCGACCATGACGCGACGGCTCAATTGATCGCATCGGGGGCCGTTGATCAGGTTAACTTCACCGGCTCGGTGGCCGGCGGACAAGCTATGGAGAGAGCTGCTGCCGGGACTTTTTCCGGCCTTGGCTTAGAGCTTGGCGGCAAAGACCCTGCCTATGTCCGGGCCGATGCCGACCTTGACCAAGCCATCGAAAACTTAGCCGATGGGGCGTTTTTTAATTCCGGGCAATCATGCTGTGCGATCGAACGTATTTATGTTGCCGAAAATCTCTTCGAGGCGTTTGTTGACGGGGTTGTTGATATTGCCCGTGGATTCAGCCTTGGCAATCCGCTTGATGAGGCGACAACCCTTGGGCCGATGGTCCGGCCGGCCGCCGCCGATTTCGTCCGCGAGCAAATCAATGCTGCCGTTGCTGCCGGCGCACGCGCCTTGGTTGCGGCCGAGGGTTTTGCCGAGGACGCCGCCGGCAGTGCCTATCTTGCACCGCAAGTATTGGTCGATGTTGATCACAGCATGGCGGTGATGACGGAAGAAAGTTTCGGGCCTGTCGTCGGCATTATGAAAGTGGCCAATGACGCCGAAGCCGTGCAGTTAATGAACGATAGCCAGTTTGGCCTAAGCGCCGCAATTTGGACCAATGATCTGGACGCCGCCGGCGCGCTCGGCGCCGAGCTTGAAACCGGCACGGTGTTTATGAACCGCTGCGATTATCTGGACCCAAGCCTGACCTGGACAGGGGTTAAACAAACAGGCCGAGGCGCAACCTTGTCGGCTGTCGGCTATGAAACGTTAACCCGGCCAAAGTCATTTCATTTACGTCAGCTCTGATCGTCCTCATCGGCGCCCAGATATTGCCGCCAAAGGTCAGGGCGACGGGCCTCGGTGATGGCCATGCTTTGCTGTTTTCGCCAGGCCTCGATCTTGGCGTGGTGCCCCGATAAAAGCACCTCCGGTACCGCCCGTCCGTCCCACAGCCGAGGTTGGGTGTACAACGGATATTCAAGCAGGCCATTTTCAAAACTATCTTCGGCGGCACCGTCAGCTGCCCCCATAACCCCCGGCAATAAGCGCACACATGCATCCAGCAAAGTCAAGGCAGCAGGTTCGCCACCGGAAAGGACAAAATCACCAAGGCTGACTTCCAACAAGTTGCAACGGTCGATGCACCGCTGGTCCAAGCCTTCATAGCGGCCACATAACAACACCAGCCCCGGCCCGGTTGCCCAGTCGCGGACCATCGACTGCTCTAACCGGCGACCACGTGGTGACAGATAAATGCGCGGCCCCGGCTGCGCGGCGACCGCATCAATGGCAGCGGCGACCACATCCGCGCGCATCACCATGCCGCTGCCGCCGCCAAAAGCGGTGTCATCGACGCTGCGATGGCGGTTCAGCGCATAATCACGGATGTTTACGGTTTGCAAATCCCAGCGCTCCGCGGCCAAAGCCTTGCCGGCCAACGACAAACCAAGGGAGCCTGGAAACATTTCAGGAAACAACGTCAGCACCGTTGCTTGCCACGGCGACCGGCGATCGGCCCCGGCATCGATGCCGCTGTGCGGGTCGCTCATAGATCCTCCGGGTCGCCGGGCAGCAGCCCCAATGGCGGATCAACGGTCAGCCGGCCGGCGGCAAGGTCAACCTCAGGGACAGCCTGTTTGTTAAACGGCAACAGCACACTGTCCCGCTCATCGCCAAGCGTCACCTCAATCAAATCACCGGCACCATGATTATGAACCGCGATCACCTGACCCAGGAGGCGGCCATCACGATGAACAACAGTCAGATTGAGCAGGTCGGCATGGTAAAATTCATCTTCATCCACCTGCGGCAACGCCGCCCTGTCAACATATAGCTCGGTGCCCTTGAGCCGGGCGGCCGCATCACGGTCGGTCACACCTTGCAGCCGACCCAGCAGCATGCCTTTAGCGCGGCCAATCACCTCCAGCTCAAAAACCCTGCTGCCGGCCCGATCGCGCAGCGGTCCATAGGCGACCACATCGCTATCAATTTCGGTAAAGGCTTTGATTCGCACCAAGCCCTTCACCCCGTGGACGCCGGCGATGGCGCCCACACAGACCCGATCATTTTGCACGCCATCTCCTGCGGGCATGCCGTCCCCCTGTCGTTATTCTTTGGCTGGGGTTTCTTCTTCGGCGGCGGCTTCTTCAGCAGCGGCTTCCGCCGGTGCTTCTTCGGCAGCGGCTTCTTCAGCAGCAGCTTCTACAGGTGCTTCTTCTGCCGGTGCTTCGGCGGCAGCGGCTTCGGCTTCGGCAGCTTCAGCGGCGGCGGCTTCGGCAGCAGCGGCTTCTTCTGCCGCCGTTTCCGCAGCAGCGGCAGCAGCGGCGGCAGCTTCTTCTTCACGCTCCAGACGCTTTGCGCCAGGGGCTGATTTTTTCGGCTGATCGCGATAGGCGAAAGCAGGCATCAAACCAACGCCGGCAAGCATTTTATGAACCCGGTCAGTTGGTTGTGCGCCTTTACTAAGCCAATATTTGATGCGCTCGTCTTTAATCACCAGACGGTCGTCATGTTCCTTTGGCAACATTGGGTTATAGGTGCCGACACGCTCCACAAACCGGCCATCACGGGGCATTGAGGATTCGGCGACCACAATACGATAAAATGGCCGTTTCTTGGCGCCGCCTCGGGCCAAACGAATTTTCAAAGACATCTTAAACCTACTCCTTAGGACAAATAATAAGTGATACCGGCCGCGCCGTTAGCGCTTTCCTGGAAAACCGGGAGGAAGACCGCCGCTGCCAAGCCCCGGCAACCCGCCGCCGCCAAGACCTGGGATGCTGCCGCCGGGGCCGCCGCCGCCAAGTGGCGGCATGCCACCACCGGAGCCGCCGCCAAACAGGGACCCGAGGCCGCCGCGTTTACCGATCTTTTTCATGGCCTTGGCCATTTCCATATATTGCTTTACCAGCCGATTGATCTCCGGCACCGAGGTGCCTGATCCCGATGCAACCCGGCGCTTACGTGATGCGTTCAGCAGTTTAACATTGCGCCGCTCGGCGCGCGTCATTGACAGAATGATCGCTTCCTGGCGCTTGATCATGCTCTCGTCAACATTCGCCGCGTTCATTTGTTTTTGGATTTTCCCGATCCCCGGCAACATCCCCATGACGCCGCCAAGGCCGCCCATTTTTTTCAACTGCCGAAGTTGCGAGAGCATATCTTCAAGGTCAAACTGACCTTTTTGCATCCGCTGAGCTAGGCGCTCGGCTTCATCCTGCTCGATATTTTCAACGGCTTTTTCAACCAGGCTAACAACATCGCCCATGCCGAGGATTCGGCCGGCAATACGCTCGGGGTGAAAATCTTCGATTTCGTCAATTTTCTCGCCAATGCCAAGTGCCTTGATCGGCCGTCCGGTGACCGCCCGCATCGACAACGCGGCCCCGCCGCGGGCATCACCGTCAACCCGCGTTAGGACAATCCCGGTAAGGCCGACGCGGTCATTGAAATTGCGGGCCGTGTTGACGGCATCTTGGCCGGTCATGGCGTCGGCCACCAAAAGCGTTTCAACCGGCTGCACAACGTCACGAACGGCCACGGCTTCCGCCATCATCGCTTCGTCAATGGAGGTGCGCCCGGCGGTATCGAGGAAGACCACGTCAAAGCCCTGCAAGCGGGCCGCCGTCATCGCCCGCTTGGCAATGCTGGCCGGTGCTTCACCATCGTTGATGGGCAAGGTTTGAATGTCATTCTGCTCGCCCAAGATACGCAATTGCTCACGTGCCGCCGGGCGATAAATATCAAGCGACGCCATCATCACTTTTTTGCGTTCGCGGCTGACCAGGCGGCGAGCAAGCTTCGCCGTAGTCGTGGTTTTACCACCGCCTTGCAGGCCGACCATCAAGATCGCAACAGGCGGTGTGGCCGATAAATTTAAGCCTTCCGGCTCGGCGCCAAGCATCTCGACCAAGCTGTCATGGACAATCTTAACGACTTGCTGGCCAGGGGTGACCGAACGCAACACGTCTTGGCCAACGGCCCGCTCCCGGACCTTATCAATAAAGGATTTAACTACATCCAGCGCGACATCAGCTTCCAGCAAAGCCACCCGCACTTCGCGCAAGGCTGCGTTGACGTCGCCTTCCTTCAGCGCGCCGCGGCGTTTCAGGCGATCGAAAACATCGCCAAGCCTGCCAGTCAGTCCGTCAAACATGCACGCTCCCGATGGTTCATGCGGTTTATCCATGCAGCTTTGCGCCCGTGCTCGAACCCTCGAGGACGGACGGAACCCGCTAAGGTCTCTTGGCTAAATTGGCCAGGAGGCGGCAGACAAGTAATCGAAACCGGCCTGTGGGTCAAGAGCGGCGACAGGGCATCATGCCGATCGACGCTATCAGGCTTGGTCCAGCCCCATCAAATTGCGGGCAAAATCATCGGCCACGAAGGCGTCAAGATCGGCGACCGCTTCGCCAACACCGATGGCATGGATCGGCAAGCCAAAACGCTCGGTTAGCGACACCACCACGCCGCCTCGGGCGGAGCCGTCAAGTTTGGTGACCACCAAACCGGTGATATCGGTCAACTCGCTAAAGGCTTGGACTTGCGAATGGGCGTTTTGACCAACCGTCCCGTCAAGCACCAAAATGCGATCATGCGGTGCCTCGGGGTTCTGCTTGCCCAGCACCCGAACGACTTTCGCAAGCTCATCCATCAGCTCGGTCTTATTCTGCAACCGGCCGGCCGTGTCGATTAACAACAGGTCAATATTTTCGGCCTGCGCACGGGCCAATGCCTCATAGGCAACGGCGGCGGAATCAGCGCCGTGAGCGCGCGCCACAACAGGCACGCCAACCCGCTGACCCCAGATTTGTAACTGTTCAATGGCTGCCGCCCGGAAGGTATCGGCCGCCGCTAACATCACCGTTAAGCCTTGCGCACGATAGTGCTGCGCCATCTTGCCAATGGTGGTGGTTTTACCGCTGCCATTGACGCCGACGAACATGACCACATGCGGTTGATGGCCGCGGTCGATGACCAATGGCCGGGCAACAGGCGACAGCAGCTCGGCAATATTCGCCGCCAATGCGGTCCGCACTTCATCGTCACCAACATCTTTGTCAAATCTGTCGCGGGCCAGATTGGCGGTCAACAGGGCTGCTGTTGCGACCCCCAAGTCAGCCGTGATCAACAGGTCTTCAAGCTCTTCCAAAGCGGCGGCATCCAGTTTTCGGCTTTTAAAAATTGCCGCGATACCGGCGGTCAATTTACTGGAGGACTTGCTTAGGCCGGATTTCAGGCGCCCAAACCAACCTGTTTGCTGATCATCCTGCGCGTTCATGCAGCAATCTGCCCAGGGATAATCTCTGCCTGCAAGGCGGCCTCGCCAAGGGCCGTAACCCGCGCTCGAACAACTGTTCCCGGCACCGCCGTCAGGGCCGGATCGGGCGCCTGTAGATGCACCGGTGCATAATTTTCGGCGTGCCCGAAACCGGCCCGCTCAACCAGTACCGACAGCTCACGATCGACCTGCTTGCTGAAATATTGGTCACGCAAGCTGTCACCAAGGGCGCGCAGTTCGGCCGCCCGCAGACGGCGCGTTTGACCGGCAACTTGCGGCATCCGAGCGGCCGGCGTGCCGGGCCGGGGTGAATACGGGAAGACATGCAAAAACGGAATTTGCCAGGCCGCGATATTGGCCAGCGTGGTTGCATGCATGTCGGCGCTTTCGGTTGGGAAGCCAGCGATTACATCGGCACCCAACGCCAGATCTGGCCGGGCCTCGCGGAGGCGGCTGATCAAAGCGGTTACATCGGCTGTCAAATGCCGCCGCTTCATCCGCTTCAGCACCATGTCCTGGCCGGCCTGCAGGCTAAGATGAATATGTGGCATCACCCGCGGCTCATGGGCGATCAGGGTCAGTAGGCTGTCATCAATGCCAACCGGATCCAAGGATGAAAACCGCAACCGCTGCAGCTCCGGGACCAGATGCAGCAATCGGCGCGCAAGATTGCCGAGCCGAGGTTGCCCCGGCAGGTCATCGCCATAAGAGGTAATATCCACGCCGGTCAAGACAACTTCACGCAGGCCGCCGGCAACCAACCGGCGGACTTGGTTAACAATCGCACCCAGGGGCAATGACCGGTTATTGCCGCGACCATAGGGGATAATACAAAAAGTACAGCGGTGGTCACAGCCCTGCTGCACTTGCACAAAAGCACGGTTACGGCCGTCAAATCCTTCGATCAGATGCGGTGCTGTTTCCCGCACCGTCATAATGTCGGCCACCGCCACCGGGTCGGGGGCATTTTCCGGCAGCCATGTGTCTGCCTGCATTTTTTCTTCATTGCCGACCACCCGGTCAACCTCGGCCATGGCTTGAAAACGGTCCGGATCAATCTGTGCCGCACAGCCGGTAACAACAATCTGTGCCTCAGGATTTTCTCGGCGGGCGCGGCGGATGGCCTGGCGGGCCTGGCGCTCAGCTTCCGTGGTCACCGCACAGGTGTTGAAGACAATGGTGTTGGTCATGCCGGCAGCAGCTGCATGGCCGCGCACCACTTCTGACTCGAAGGCATTTAGCCGGCACCCGAAGGTGCGCACGTCAATTGATTTTTCTGAACCGCTCATAGGGCAAAGAAATGGCTGCAAATGCGCCTGATTGCAAGGGGGGAGATGCGGCTAATTGTGATCACGCGGTTAAGGCAAAGGCGGCAATGGTCTCAATCCGGTCACCGTCGTGGCGATGAACAATGATCTCATCAACTGTGCCGAGAACCTGGCGGTCCTGGCCGTTAATGTCGTCAACCAAGGCTTTGGCCAGACGCGGATCGGCAAATCGCGCCAGTGTTATGTGCGGAATATAGGCAATATCGAGCCGCAGGTGGATATCCAAAGGTCCAGTATAAAGCAGGTCATGAAGATGCACCAAGCGACTCAAACCCTGGTCCGGGACCAGATAAACAAAACTATCCGGGCCAAAATTATCTTTGATCATTAGCGCCGCCGAGGCCTGCATGTTGATCGCCGCCACTTGCCCGGCAACACTGGCGACGTGGCTCAATAAGGCTGTTTCGGCGATCTCGGAAACAGCAAAGACAAGGGTGAAATGCGGGCTAATCAGGCCTTGGACATCGCCATTAAAGCGTGCCCGCAAATCTTCGATCCAGGCCGTATCGCCGGCACTTAATCCAGGATAGGCAACAACAAGATAGCTCATGACGCGCCGGCGGCGCCGAGATCGAGCACGCCGGTAAAGCTGGTCGCTGTTGGCCCGCGCATGATGACATGATCATCATCACCCCACGTAATGCCCAGTTCGCCGCCGTCAAGAACAACGCTGACTTGGCGACCGGTCAGGCCGCGGCGGGCCGCTGCAACCGCGCTGGCGCATGCACCTGAACCACAGGCCTGGGTGATACCTGCGGCCCGTTCCCAAACCCGCATCCGCAAGCGATCCGGGGCAATCACTGACACAAACTCAATATTCGCTCGCGCCGGAAACATCGGATGGGTTTCTAAAGCAGGTCCAACTTCGGCCAATGCCACGGCATCGGCGTCAGCAACAAAAAACACCGCATGCGGGTTGCCGACGGCAACACAGCAGGCATCGCTATAGGCTGCGTCAGGCAGCATCACATGCAAGCTATCAACTGCCGTGGCCAGTGGAATGGATTGCCAATCAATGCTTACCGGCCCCATATCGACGGCGATTTGTCCATCCGCATCACGCCGGCAGTGGAGCACCCCGGCCAACGTTTCAATCGCCACTTGCTGACGGCCGCTGTCGCTCATCAACAACGCCGCCACGCAGCGCGTACCATTGCCGCAGGCCTCGGCCTCGCTGCCATCGGGGTTATGAATGCGCATGAAAGCGTCAGCGCCGGCGGTGGCCGGCTCAATGGTTAAAAACTGATCAAATCCAACGCCGCGGCGGCGATCCGCGATCCAACGAAGGGCGTCGGTGTCCGGTGCCGCGCCACCAGCACGGCAATCAATCACGACAAAGTCGTTGCCGAGGCCGTGCATTTTTGTGAAGTCGATGCTGTTCATGGCTGGCAAGATAGATATGCTCCATGCAACTGTCCAAGAATTGTTCACAAATAAAACAGGGGGAATTTCCGTGCCAACAGTGAATGCAGGTCCTTTGACCAACCTGGTTGAAGCCATGATTGCGGCGACCGGCAGCAGCCAGGCAGAAGCCAAAGCCGTCGCCGAGAATTTGGTTGAAGCCAATCTTATGGGACATGATAGCCATGGGGTTGGCCTTGCACCGCGCTACATGACACATGCCAATAGCGGCACGTTAACACCTAGCGGCAGCCTCAGTGTGGTCAGTGATAACGGGGCTTATCTGCTACTGGATGGGGATATGGGCTACGGCCAAGTGATTGGCCGCGAAGCAATGCGATTGGGTCTTGAAAAAGCTCGCAGCCAAGGTGTTGCGATTGTCGGCTTACGCAATGTTCATCACTTAGGACGCATTGGTGCCTGGGGGGAAATCTGCGCGCAAGCAGGGTTTATTTCGATCCATTATGTGAACGGTACCGGGCATGCGCCCATCGTAGCCACCCATGGCGGCTATGAAGCACGGTATTCAACCAATCCCTATTGCACGGCGATCCCAGCAACCGACAAAAACCCCATGGTGGTTGCCGATTTTGCCACCTCGACGATGGCCCAAGGAAAGGTGCGGGTGGCGCATTACGCAGGCGATACTCTGCCCGATGGTGCGGTTGTCGGGCCCGATGGCTATCCCAGCAATGATCCAGGCGTTATGTTTAGCGATCCGCAAGGGGCGATGTTGCCGATGTCGGGCCATAAGGGCACCTGCTTGGCCGTTTTATGTGAGGTGTTGGCCGGCGGCCTTACCGGTGGCGGCACTGCCCTGCCCAGCAGGCAGAATGATCACACCATTCGCAATAACATGCTGACGATCATTGTCGATCCGAATGGCTTTGCTGCCGATATTCCGTTTGCCGATGATATCGATAACTTAATTGACGTTGCCAAGTCATCAAAACCCGCCGCCGGCTTTGATCGCATCATGTACCCTGGTGACCCGGAGCGTCTGCGCCGACAAGAGCGGGCCGCAAATGGCATCCCGATTGATGAAAATACCTGGGCCGAAATGCGTCGCATGGGCATAGCTGCCGGCCTTGATGCCGGCGCTTTTGACAGCATCATACGCTAGCACACCGGCAGCATATAAAAACCGACAGGCGGATCCCGAAGGATCCGCCTGTTTCATTTTATAGCGAGTAGCTGCGTTCACCATGTGCGGTGACATCTAAGCCTTCGATTTCATCGTCGGTGCTCACCCGCAGGCCAACCAAGGCCCGCACCACCAGTAAAATCACAACCGATGCCAGCACCGACCAAACCACGGTCGCAACGGTGGCGATCGCTTGCACACCAAACTGGCTGCCGGCAGTCATGCCATCGGCCAGACCAAGGCCGCCGAAAGCCGGCAATGCGAGGAATGCAACCGCCAAGGTTCCAAGAATTCCACCAACGCCGTGAACCGCGAAAACATCCAAGCTGTCATCAATTTTGAAGCGAAACTTGATCAAAGAAACAGCCGCGAAACAAATCGCCGCCCCTGCCACACCAAGCAGCAGCCCGCCGATCGGGCCAATAAAGCCAGATGCCGGTGTGACGCTGGCCAAGCCGGCGATACAACCGGTGACCAAGCCAATCAAACTTGGCTTGCCAAAGCGCAGCCACTCTAAACCGGCCCACACCAGGCTGGCAGCGGCAGCGGAAAGATGCGTCGCGGTAATGGCCATCGCGGCACCGCCGTCGGCCGCCAATGCGCTGCCACCATTGAAGCCGAACCAGCCAACCCAGAGCAGGCTGGCACCAATCATTGTCAGCCCGGGACTATGCGGCGGATGCAAGGCACTTGGAAAGCCGCGCCGCTTGCCGACCATGACCGCAATCACCAACGCCGAAGTACCTGCCGTGGCATGAACGACCAAGCCGCCGGCGAAATCCATGACGCCCATTTCGGCCAGCCAGCCGCCACCCCAGATCCAGTGACAAACCGGTGCATAGACAATCAGCAGCCAGGCCCCCGAGAACAACACCACGGCCGGAAAGCGAACCCGCTCAGGGTACGCACCGACAATCAACGCGGGGGTGATGATCGCAAACGTCATTTGGAACATGAAGAAAGCGCTTTCCGGAATCGTGCCGGCCATGGCCGTGCTGTCAACGCCGCTTAAGAATGATTTCGATAAGCCACCCCAGATCGCGTTCAAGGCACCGTCGTCACCAAAGGCGATGGCGTAGCCGCAGACCAACCATAAGACCGATGCCAATGCGGCCACGACCGCACAATGCATCAAAATTGAAAGAAAGTTCCTGGCCTGCACCAAACCACCGTAAAACAGCGCCAGACCCGGCAAGGTCATTAACAGCACCAATGCCGTCGCCGTTAAAATCCATGCTGTATCGCCACGATCAAGACCGTCACTGGCAGCGGCTGTCATCGGTAGAACACTCGCTGCAACGATGGCAGCAAGCGACAAAAATCGCCTTATCATTTACATCACCCTCAAGCTTTATGGACCGGTTTCATGTTAAATTCCGACCGGCGTATTAATCCAAATGTATGGGTGTTCTTAACAAGCTTAGGTTGTTGCGTGCAAGTGACGGTTTTTCAGCTCAGCCATCATGGCCTTCAACAATGAATGCATGGCCATGTGATGCGCCAAGGCGGATCGGTAATACTTTTTGATAATCGGCTGAGGCGTATCACGCTTTGGCCTGCGCCATGCTAGGAAATTCAAGCATGACAACCCGCGGTAACGGCGCATCGCCTTCCAGCACCTCGACGGCACCGGCGCGCACCAAATAGCGGCCGCCATAGTCGGCGACGCTGATCGGTGCCTGTGCGATATAGCTTTTATAGGCGTCGAGATCATGCACATCGATCTCGGCGATGACATATGCTTTGGGCATTTTGAAAACTCCTCCATGGGCGTTGCGGTGACCAAGGTCAAAAGAGAGTGTACGCGGCAGACGGCGAATATGTCTCGTTACGATCCGCCATCGGCGCAAATTTAATAAATCCACCTTGTCGCCGGCCATAATCTCGTTATTCTTAGCGTTCCGGTATTTCCGATGGAGAGTTTGCGAAATGTTCGGCCTTTTGAAACGTTTAGGGTTTATAGTTCTGATCATGACTGCAACCAGCCAAGGCGCCGATGCGCGCGACCTCGAAAACACTTTGTTTCTTGACCTCAAGGATGGCCGCGTGGTGATTGAACTGCGCCCCGACTTGGCCCCAAATCATGTTGCACGGATCAAGGAGCTTTCCCGCGAAGGCTTCTATGATGGCATTATTTTCCATCGTGTGATTGAAGGGTTTATGGCCCAAACCGGTGATCCGACCGGTACCGGGATGAGTGGCTCCGGTCAGAAGCTTGCCGCCGAATTCACCGCCGAGCCATTTGGCCGCGGCACCATTGGCATGGCCCGGGCGCAAGATCCCAACAGCGGCGACAGCCAATTTTTCATCTGCTTTCAAGACTGCAGTTTCCTGAACGGCCAATACACGGTCTGGGGAAGTGTCGTCGAGGGGATGGAATTGGTTGATGGCATTACCCGCGGCGAGCCGCCCGCAAATCCCGATGCAATCGTAAAAATGCAGGTTGCCGCCGACGCAAGTTAAGCGCCGTAACAGCGATAACTGAGAGGAGGGCGAAATGGCGATGCTCATTGCCGGTGGATGTGGATTCGTCGGTCTTGCCCTTGCTGAAAGTTTGCTCGGTGACGGTCAAACGGTGGTTTTATTTGACATAAATCCGGTGCCGGCAGCAGCGGCCCGCAGATTCGACCAACTTTCCGGCCAGTGGACGGCCGTCAAAGGCGATGTCCGCGACCGCGAGGCCCTGGCGGCGGCAATGACCGAGCATGCCGTGAGCGGGGCATTTTACGGGGCAGCGCTAACATCCGGTGCCGCGCGCGAACACGCCAACCCCGAACAGGTCATTGAAGTGAACGTGCTGGGCTTTATCAACCTGATCAAAGCCGCCGAAGCTTGCCAGGTTAAGCGGATTATCAATATCAGCTCCGGCGCGGTTTACGGATCCCGGGGCATCGATGGCGACAGTGCCTTGAGCGAAGCTGACGGCGTGGTTGACCCAAGCGCGATTTATGGAGCGACGAAATTTGCCTCTGAACGGATTGGTCGCCGTTTGGCGGAGTTGACGGGCATTGATATTTTCAGTGTCCGCCTGTCCGGCATATATGGTGCTTGGGAAATTGATTCCGGGGCCCGCGACACGCTCAGCCCATTGATGCAAGTGGCGCTTTTGGCGCGCGCCGGCGGCGTCGCTATTTTTGACCGGCGCGATCGAAAAGACTGGACCTATAGCCGTCATGTGGGCGATGCCCTGAGGGCGTTGATGGCCCATCAAGATCGCCGGCATGATCTTTTTCACATCAGCAGCCGGCGTGAGTTTTCAGTGCTGGATTTCTGTGCCCATTTGCAAACGCTCTATCCAAACTTCAGCTATCGTTTGGCGCAACCGGGCGAGGCCGCGACGGTCAATCTACATGGAGATAAAGACCGGCCCCCCTTGGCCGTCGATCGATTGGCCGACGATATTGGCTACCGCTTACCCACCGATAGCGCCGCCGATTTTGCGGATTTCACCGACTGGATGCAGGATTTCGCCGATTTCTGGGCCCGCTAAGCGCCGCCAGGCGGTCAATACATGGTTTCGATCACGCGGTCCGGCGGGGTGTGATTGTCCCCAAAAGTGCGAATATTGATGATGACTTTTTGCCCCATATCAATCCGCCCCTCAATTGTTGCCGAGCCCATATGTGGCATCAGCACGACATTATCAAGCCCAAGCAGTTTCGGGTTAACCTGCGGCTCGTGCTCAAAAACATCCAGGCCGGCACCGGCGATCTCGCGGTTCTGCAAAACCCTGACCAGGGCGTTTTCGTCAATCACTTCACCGCGTGAGGTGTTAACGATAAAGGCATGTGGCTGAATCAAAGCAAGCCGTCGCGGTGAGATCAGATGATAGGTTGCCGGCGTGTGCGGGCAGTTGATCGAAATAATATCCATCCGTGACAGCATTTGGTCCAGATTGTCCCAAAATGTTGCCTCCAGCTCAGCTTCGGTTTCCGCATGAACCGGTCGGCGATTGTGATAGTGAATGGACAGGCCAAAGCCGCGTGCACGACGGGCCACAGCTTGTCCAATCCGGCCCATCCCAATGATCCCAAGGCGCTTACCATGGATCCGATTGCCAAGCATTGAGGTCGGGCTCCAGCCGCGCCATTGGCCGGTCCGCATCAATCGCTCGCCGGCGACCAGGCGGCGTGGCACGGCCAAGATCAAAGCCATGGTCATGTCGGCAGTGTCTTCGGTTAGGACCCCAGGGGTATTGGTCACGGTAATGCCGCGGGCGCGGGCGGCAGCAAGGTCGATATGATCAACACCGGTGCCAAATGAGGCAATTAACCGCAACCGATCACCGGCGGCGGCGAGGATTTTGCCATCAATACGGTCGGTCACGGTTGGCACTAAAACATCAGCTTCCTGCATCGCCGCCGCCATCCGTTCGGCGGTGAACGGTTCGTCATCCAGGTTCAACCGAACATCGAATAGTTCCATCATCCGAGTCTCGATAACGTCAGGCAACTTACGTGTGACGATCACGACTGGCTTGGTCCCTGTCATGGCTTTTCTCTGCTCCGTTCAGTCCCGCTAACTCTCGCCTGTTTGGTCGGCATATCAGCCTATATTAAGCTTGTCTATTGACGCTATCATTGGCGGCTTTCTTAACAGCCGCAGGTCTGCATGATACGGTAGCCATTATTTGCATTACTTAAAGATTATCAATGATACGTCCAGGCCAACATATTTGCCAAGATCTACGTCAAAAAAGTCGCCCTTTCAGCGTATTAGGGTTCGCCGGGCTGATCATTTTGTTGCATCTGGCACTGCTGCCGAGCGCCGCGGTCTGGGCGGCAACGATCGGCGGAGTAACGGGTTTGCCGCTGCCGCGGTTCGTGTCCCTGCGGGCAAGTGAAGTTAACATTCGAACCGGCCCCGGGGTCCGTTACCCGATTGATTGGGTGTTCAATCGCGCCAACTTGCCGGTCGAGGTGATTGCCGAATTCGATACCTGGCGCAAAATTCGAGACGCCGACGGCACCAAAGGCTGGGTCCATCAAAGCATGCTCAGTGGTCGGCGGTACATTATCACGACCGACCGTATTCGCAGCCTGAGGCGCAAACCGGCAGCGACCGCATCAACTGTTGCCCGCTTAGAAGCAGGAGTTGTCGGCCGTCTGGAAACATGCCGTGAAAAATGGTGTGAAATTGACATCGACGGCTTGCGGGGCTGGATTCTCCGAACCGAGGTCTGGGGCCTGCGGACAGCAAAAGGGGGCAATTAATTGCCCCCTAAATCGCCGCACGCCCCCTAAACCACCGCACAAAGCGATTAAATTCAAATATGAATGGCGCGTTTATCAACCGCTAAGGCTGCTTCTTTGACCGCCTCGTTCAAGGTGGGATGGCCGTGGCAGGTGCGGGCGATATCTTCCGATGACGCCCCAAAAGCCATCGCTGTGGCACATTCATGAATCAGGTTGCCTGCTTCCGGCCCCATGATGTGTACCCCCAAGACCTGATCGGTGTCCGGATCAGCAAGGATTTTCACCAAGCCATCGGTATCGTCATTGGCACGCGCCCGGCTGTTGGCCATGAACGGAAAGCTGCCGACCTTTGGTTTCACGCCGGCCGTCTTCAGGTCTTCAGCGGTTTTGCCAATCCAGGCCACTTCCGGCCAGGTATACACAATCGACGGCACCAGATTGTAATCCACATGACCGACCCCGCCGGCCATGGTTTCAACGGCCGCGACACCGTCTTCTTCGGCTTTATGCGCCAGCATCGGCCCGGCGATGCAATCACCGATCGCAAAAATTCCCTGACGGCTGGTCTCAAAGTCCTCGTCGACGGTAATAAAGCCGCGTTTATCCACCTCAACACCAAGGGTATCGAGGCCAAGCCCGGCGGTCAGTGGCCGACGGCCAACGGCGACCAACACGCAGTCGGCCTTAAGGCTTTCGGGATCACCACCGGCAGCAGGCTCGACCGTTAACGTCACGGTGCTTTTGGATTTTTTCGCGGCCGTGACCTTCTGCCCAAGTTTGAATTCCAGCCCTTGGCTTTCCAGCACCCGTTGAAATTTACGGGCAATTTCCATGTCCATGCCCGGGCAGATCCGGTCCAAAAACTCAACCACCGTGACTTTAGCGCCAAGGCGCGCCCAAACCGAGCCAAGCTCTAAGCCAATCACCCCGGCACCAATAACAATCAAATGCTTGGGCACTTTGCCGAGGGCCAAAGCCCCGGTTGAGGTCACAATCTGCTTTTCGTCCACCTCGACACCCGGCAAGGATGTCGGCTCGGAGCCGGTGGCAATCATCACCCGTTGGCTGGCCAGGTGATCAACCGTGCCGTCAGCCGCCGTCACCGTCACCATCGCACCGTCATCATCCATCGCCGCGATTGCCCCGGTGCCAATCCGGTAGTCGACCTTATTTTTCTTAAACAAGAATGCCACGCCATCGGTCAGGCCGGTGACAATCTCATCCTTTTTACCCATCAATTTTGCGACATTGATTTTCGGGGCACTGACTTCAATGCCAAAATCGCTGAAATGATCGCGTGCTTCGGCGAATTTCTCGGAAGCATTCAACAGCGCTTTTGACGGAATACAGCCGACATTTAAGCACGTACCGCCCAAGGCACCGCGCTTTTCGACACAGGCCACTTTCAGGCCCAATTGTGCTGCCCTAATTGCTGCCACGTAACCACCCGGGCCGCCGCCAATGACCACCAGATCAAAACGATCCGCCATGTTCTTTTCTCCGTTTACATATCCAGCAATAAGCGGCGTGGATCTTCGATCGCCTCTTTGACCCGCACCAGGAACGTCACTGCTTCGCGGCCATCGATGATGCGATGATCATAGGACAGGGCGAGGTACATCATGGGCCGAATCTCAACCTTGTCACCAATCGCCATCGGCCGCATTTGGGTTTTATGCATGCCCAGAATTGCCGACTGCGGCGGATTTAAGATTGGCGTCGACATCAGCGAGCCGTAGACACCACCGTTTGAAATGGTGAATGTGCCGCCGGTCATATCGGCCATTGTCAACTTGCCGTCGCGGGCTCGGAGGCCGAGTTCGCTAATGGTTTTCTCGATCCCGGCAAACGACAATTTGTCGGCGTCGCGGACGATCGGCACCACCAGGCCTTGCGGCGTGCCGACAGCGACCCCAATGTCGTAGTAATTTTTATAGATCACCTCATCGCCGTAGATCTCGGCATTCACTGCCGGCAGCTCTTGTAAGGCCGTGATTGAGGCTTTGGCGAAAAATGACATGAAGCCAAGGCGCACCCCGTGCTTTTTTTCAAAAGCCGTTTTGTACTCATTGCGCAGCGCCATTACCGCTGTCATGTCAACCTCATTAAACGTGGTCAACATGGCGGCGGTATTTTGGGCATCTTTCAAGCGCTTGGCGATCACTTGCCGTAACCGTGACATGCGCACCCGTTCCTCGCGCGGGTCATCGGGGCGCGGCGGCAGATCGGCGGCCGTGGGTGTTGCCGCTTGCGGGGCACCGGCCTTTGCGGTGCCGGCGGCAATGGCGGCCAAAACGTCGGCTTTGACCAAACGCCCGTCTTTACCGCTGGCGGCAATTTTCGCAGGATTGAGATTATGTTCTTCGACCAGGCGACGCACCGCCGGTGACAACACTTGCACCTGGGCCGACGGCACTGCTGCAGGTGCCGGCGCAGGAGCCGGGGCGGCAGCAGCCGCTGTTGGCGCAGGTGCGGCAGGAGCCGGGGCGGCAGGGGCCGGCGCGGCAGGGGCCGCAACAGCGCCTTCGGCAATCATCCCAAGGATGGCGCCAACCTCGACCGTTGCGCCTTCGGCAACCATAATTTCTGCCAATGTGCCCGCGGTCTGGGCGTTAACCTCAAGTGTCACTTTATCGGTTTCAAGCTCAACCAACGGCTCATCGACCGCGACACCGTCACCGGCCTGCTTCATCCACTTGGCAACGGTCGCTTCCGTCACCGATTCACCAAGGGTAGGGACCTTGATTTCGGTTGCCATTTTTGTTCTCGCCTTTCGCTCGTAGACTAATTTACATGCTACCGGTTGTTATTCTGCGGCATCCTGTTTGGCGGCGTGCGCGCCGACACTCAAAGCTGCATCCAGAAATGTCTGCAATTCCCGTTGGTGACGCTGGCCGTTACCTGTCGCCGGTGATGCCGCCGCCGGCCGACCAACATAGACAGGCCGTTTTGCAACACCATTAACGGCACTCAAAACGCCTTCGATACGGCGGTCAACGAAATGCCAGGCACCTTGATTTTCAGGTTCCTCTTGGCACCATACCACTTCGGCTTGCGGGAAGCGGCTCAATTGCTTGCGCAGGGGACCGTCGGGGAAGGGATAAATTTGTTCCAGACGCAAGAACGAGACATCGGTGATGCCGCGTTTTGCACGCTCTTCGAAAAGGTCGTAATAGACCTTGCCGCTGCACAGAATAACGCGCTTAACCTCGCTATCCGGACACAGCGCTTCATCATCATACATCACCCGATGAAAGGAACTTCCGGGGCCAAATTTATCCAGCGAGGAGACGCAAAGCTTATAGCGCAACAGTGATTTAGGGGTGAAAACAATCAGCGGTTTACGGAAATCGCGGTGCAGCTGACGGCGCAACACATGGAAGAAATTAGCAGGGTCGGTGCAGTTCACCACCTGCATATTATCTTCCGCACAAAGCTGCAGATAGCGTTCGACCCGGGCCGATGAATGTTCCGGGCCCTGACCTTCATAGCCATGTGGGAGCAGCATCACCAACCCGGACATCCGCAGCCATTTAGCTTCGCCTGAGCTGATGAACTGATCGACAATCACTTGCGCGCCATTTGCAAAGTCACCGAATTGCGCTTCCCACATGATCAAGGCATTTGGCTCGGCTTGGCTAAAGCCATATTCAAAGCCAAGCACCGAGGCTTCCGACAAGGGGCTGTCAATGACTTCATAAATTGCTTGCTTATCGCTGATATTATTCAGCGGCACATGGCGATTCTCGGTTTTCTGATCAAACCAAACTGAGTGGCGATGGGAGAAGGTGCCACGCCCGGAATCTTGTCCCGATAGGCGAACCGGATTGCCTTCAAGCAGCAATGAGCCAAATGCCAACGCTTCCGCCATGGCCCAATCAAAGCCTTCGCCGCTGGCCAGCATTTTTTTCTTCTGCTCAAGGGTTCGGGCCAGCTTACGGTTGATCGTAAAGCCCTCAGGTACGGCTGTTAGACCTGCACCGATTGTCTGTAAGATATCCAAATCAACGGCTGTTTCACCGCGCCGGTCATCACCATGGGCGACGGTCATGCCGCGCCATTTGCCTTCCAACCAGTCGGCTTTATTTGGCTTGTAGCTGAGGCCGGCCTCAAATTCCCGGTTCAACATCTCGCTGTGATCATTGCGGATCGCCGCACTTTGATCCTCGTTCAGCAAACCTTCGGCAATCAGTTTATTGGCGTAGATGTCACGGGTTGTTGGGTGGCTGCTGATTTTCTCATACATCACCGGTTGGGTGAACATCGGCTCGTCACCCTCGTTATGGCCAAAGCGGCGGTAGCCAATAATATCAATGACCACATCGACGCCAAACTCTTGGCGGAACTCGGTGGCGATCCGCGATACATGCACCACCGCTTCGGGATCATCTGCATTGACATGGAAAATCGGCGCCATGACCATTTTTGCAACATCGGTTGAATACGGACCCGAGCGGGAAAACTTCGGCGCCGTGGTGAAACCGATTTGGTTATTGATAATGACATGCAGTGTGCCGCCGGTTTGGTACCCAATCAGTTCTGAGAAGTCGAAGGTTTCCGCAACAATGCCTTGGCCTGCGAAGGCCGCATCACCGTGGATCACAATGCCCATCACTTTGCGCCGTTCGGTATCTTGGCGCTGACCCTGTTTGGCGCGAACCCGGCCGATAACCACAGGATTAACGACCTCAAGATGCGACGGGTTAGCGTTCAAGGTCAGGTGCACGTTATTGCCGTCAAACTCGCGATCCGCCGACACACCCATGTGGTATTTCACATCACCCGAACCCCCGACATCCTCAGGGTTTGAGGGGTTGCCCAGAAATTCCGAAATGATCGCCCGGAACGGCTTATCCATGAAGTTGCAGAGCACATTCAAGCGCCCCCGATGGGCCATCCCGACGACACATTCTTCAAGTCCCATTTGACTGCCGCGCTTCACAATTTGCTCGAGCGCCGGGATAACGGATTCGCAACCATCCAAGCCAAAGCGTTTGGTGCCGACATATTTCACGCCTAAGAACTTCTCAAAATTCTCGGCCTCGGTCAGGCGCTCCAGGATCGTTACCTTGCCGCGATCGGTGAAATCGGTTTGGTTGCGGATTTCTTCAATCCGCCGCTGGATCCAAGACTTCTGCGCCGGATCTTGAATGTGCATGAATTCGACGCCAATGGTGCCGCAATAGGTGGCCCGCAAAACATCCATGATTTGGCGCAGGGTAGCGCTTTCCAAGCCAAGCACATTGTCGATAAAAATCGGCCGATCCCAATCGGCATCGGTAAAGCCATAGCTTTCCGGATCAAGCTCGGAATGTGGTGTGGGCGGGGTCAATCCAAGTGGGTCAAGATTAGCGTGCAAATGGCCGCGGATCCGATACGCCCGAATTAACATAATCGCCCGCAATGAATCTAATGTTGCGGCCCGAACGGTGGCGGCATCGACGGCGGCGGCAGGTCGCTCTTTGCCATCGCCGTCGCCGGCTTCCTGGTTTGGGTCTTGGCCCAGGATCTGGGTTCGGCTTTGCGCCCAGCTGGGGCCATCCACTTCCGCCCGGATCGCGGCAACCTCGTCCTGCATGCTATCAAAATATGCACGCCAACTCTCATCCACGAGGATTGGGTTATCAAGATAACGTTCATAGAGTTCGGCGATGAACGGCGCGTTGGCGCCGGAAAGGAAACTGTCGTTATCGAGTTGCAATGCCATCTCAACTGCCTTGTCGCGGGCTCCGGTCAGGGATGCGTTATCGGGCTCGACACGCCCCCTGAGAAATTTGCGCCCGCAGCGTTTCGTTCTGCGAAAAAATATATGCCTTCAGACTACCTGATCTCAGCAGTGCTGGAAATCCTCATTATTTGCGTGCGACAGGCGGTCCACGCGTGGGGCTGCCTGTCGCTGCGGTTCTACATCAGCCCTTTAATTCGGCGACCATGGCTTCACCTAGACCGGCCGGCGAGTCAGCAACCCGCATTCCCGCCGAGCGCATGGCTTCCTGCTTCGATTCCGCCGTTCCTTGGCCACCGGAAATAATCGCCCCGGCATGGCCCATGCGCTTTCCTGGCGGTGCCGTCACCCCGGCGATAAAGCCTACCATCGGCTTTTTCACCTTCGAGGCTTTAAAAAATTCTGCCGCTTCTTCTTCGGCGGTACCGCCGATTTCGCCAATCATAATAATCGCTTCGGTTTCATCATCGCCTAAGAACATCTCCAGGCAATCGATGAAATTGGTACCGTTGACGGGGTCGCCGCCAATGCCGATGCAGGTCGATTGGCCAAGCCCGGCAGCTGTGGTTTGGGCCACGGCTTCATAGGTCAATGTTCCCGAGCGCGAGACAATACCGATTTTACCGCGACGATGGATGTGTCCCGGCATAATCCCGATCTTGCATTCGTCGGGGGTGATCACACCAGGGCAATTGGGGCCAATCAAGCGGCTGGACGACCCTTGTAAGGCACGCTTCACCCGCACCATGTCAACCACGGGAATGCCTTCCGTGATGCACACCACCAGCGGGATTTCAGCATCGACCGCTTCCAGGATCGAGTCCGCTGCGAAGGGCGGCGGCACATAGATCACCGATGCATTGGCACCGGTTACCGAAACCGCTTCATGGACGGTGTTAAAGACCGGCAAATCTAAATTTGTTTGCCCGCCTTTACCTGGGGTCACCCCGCCGACCATTTGCGTGCCGTAGGCAATCGCTTGCTCGGAATGAAAGCTGCCTTGGCTGCCCGTAATGCCCTGACAGATGACCTTGGTATGCTTGCCAACCAGAACCGACATTATGCTGCCTCCTTCACCGCAGTGACAATTTTCTCGGCCGCATCACGCAAATTATCCGCCGACGTGATCGGTAATCCTGACTCGGCTAAAATTGTTTTACCAAGTTCAACATTGGTGCCTTCCAAACGCACCACCAGCGGCACATGAAGGCTGACTTCTTTAGCTGCCTCAACAACCCCTTCGGCGATAATATCGCAGCGCATAATTCCGCCAAAGATATTCACCAAAATACCTTCCACATTGGGATCGGAGAGGATGATTTTGAACGCTGCCGTGACACGCTCTTTGGTTGCCCCACCACCGACATCCAAGAAGTTTGCCGGTGAGCCGCCATGTAACTTAATGATGTCCATGGTTGCCATCGCCAGGCCGGCACCATTGACCATGCAGCCAATCGCGCCATCCAATTTGACGTAATTCAGCTCGTATTTACTGGCCTCAAGTTCCGCCGGGTCTTCTTCTGTTTCGTCGCGCAAGGCCTCGATATCGGGATGCCGATAGAGGGCGTTATCGTCAAAATCCATTTTGGCGTCGAGCGCGATCACATCGCCGTCCCCGGTTACCACCAGCGGGTTCACTTCCAACATCGAGCTGTCAAGCTGGATGAAAGCCTCATACATCGCCAATAAGAATTTCACCGCCGCGCTGACCTGTTTGCCTTCAAGGCCAAGGCTAAAAGCGATGCGCCGGGCGTGATGCCCTTGCATGCCGGTGGCCGGATCAATCGCCAGCGATAAAATCTTCTCCGGTGTGGCTTCGGCAACATCCTCGATGTCCATGCCGCCCTCGGTCGAGGCCATCACCGTCACCCGCGATGTGGCCCGATCGATCAGCAGCGACAGGTATAATTCACGTGCAATGTCGCAGCCTTCTTCAACATAAATGCGGCCAACTTCCTTGCCGTCAGGGCCGGTTTGCTTGGTCACCAAAGTTTGCCCCAACATGGCTGTTGCCGCGTCGGCAACCTGCTCCAGCGATTTTGCCAAGCGAACCCCGCCGCTATCGGGGTCGCCGCCCTTGAAGCGACCGGCACCACGGCCACCGGCATGGATTTGAGACTTCACAACCCAAATCGGCCCACCAAGTTTTTCAGCCACCTGGCGTGCTTCATCGGCCGTGTAAGCAACATCACCTTGCGGCACTTTGACGCCGAATTTCGCCAGCAATGCCTTGGCTTGATACTCATGAATATTCATTTATCCCTCTCTTTACCGCCATGCCCCAAGGCTGTTCGCGGTGATCAAGCCGAAAGATTGGCAACGACGTCAACTAAGCTGCGCACCGCATTGACTGAATTGTCGAACATTTTCTTTTCGTCGGCGTTCAACTCAATCTCGACAATCCGTTCAATACCGCCGGCACCAATGACGGCCGGCACCCCAACATAAAGTCCGTCTAAACCGTATTGACCATCGCAATAAGCGGCACAAGGCAAAACCCGCTTTTTGTCGCGGATGTAACTTTCCGCCATTTGAATCGCAGATGAGGCCGGGGCATAAAAAGCCGATCCGGTTTTCAGCAAGCCGACAATTTCAGCGCCGCCATCGCGGGTGCGCTGGATAATTTGATCTATTTTTTCCTGCGTCGACCAACCCATTTTGATCAGGTCCGGAACAGGGATGCCGGCAACTGTCGAATAGCGCTCGAGCGGCACCATGGTGTCACCATGACCGCCAAGCACGAAGGCGGTTACGTCTTCAACCGAGACATTGAATTCTTCCGCCAGGAAATAGCGGAACCGCGCACTATCCAAGACGCCTGCCATGCCAACAACTTTGTTATGCGGCAGACCGCAAGCATCGCGCAGCACCCCAACCATCACATCAAGCGGATTTGTGATGCAGATCACAAATGCGTCAGGGCAGTTGTTTTTGATGCCCTCACCAACCGCGTTCATCACTTTGGTATTGGTGCCAATCAGATCATCACGGCTCATTCCCGGCTTGCGGGCGATTCCGGCGGTGACAATGACCACGTCAGCATCTTTGATGGCGCTGTAATCATTGGCGCCGGCGACCATGGCATCAAAACCTTCGACCGGCGCAGCCTCGGCAATATCTAGCGCCTTGCCCTGAGGAATTCCGTCAATGATGTCAAAAAGAACCACGTCTCCCAGTTCCTTTAGGCCGGCCAACAAGGCCAAAGTGCCACCAATATTACCAGCGCCGACAAGAGCAATTTTATTGCGTGCCATCTGTGATCTCACCTTCTGATTATTGTCGCCATGCAGCGCCCAGTGGCGACTGCAACAGAAAAAAGAAATTTTGCCGTTGCGGTGTACCGCGAAACGCGCACGAGGGCAAGCCACAGGCCACCTGAAATCAGCCAAAATGCAGGGTTTTTTGATCTTTATGGCAGCGCCGCTTCAAGCCGATCGGCGGCCAGATAATCCACTGATTGCATTTCCATTAAGCGCGACGCTGTGCGCTCAAATTCAAATGCCCAGGATCGGGTCGCATTCAAAGCGTCCGGCGCGGCGTCGGCACTGACAATTAATTTTACCCGGCGTTCGTAAAATGTATCGATCATGGTCATGAACCGTCGGGCCTGGTCGCGGCGGGCTTCATCAAACACCGGCACACCGTCAAGGATGATGGTATGAAACCGCTCGGCGATGGCCAGGTAATCCCCCGGACCAAGCGCTGCCTGGCAAAGATCCGCAAAACCAAACCGCGCAATGCTGCCGGCGGCCTTGGGCACGGCAATAACCCGGCCTTTAAATTCGATCTGATCGCGATAGCCCGGCGCATCATCGCTAAGATCGGCGAATGCCGCCTCAAGGCGGGCGTGATTTGCGGTATCCGCCGGGGTTAAATAAACCTCCATGGCCTTCAGCCGATCAATCCGATAATCGGTGCCGCCGTCAAGATGGGCAACCTCTAAACGCTGTTTCAGCAGGCCAATGAACGGCAGGAAAAGATCGCGCTGCAGGCCACCTTTGTAGAGGTCGTCCGGCACCCGGTTAGAGGTCGCAACCACAACCACCCCAAGTTCAAACATAGCCACAAATAACCGCGCCACAATCATCGCATCAGCGATGTCACGCACTTCAAATTCATCAAAACACAGCACCCACGCATCGGCCGCCAATTTCGCCGCCGTTGGCCGAATTGGCTCGGCAGTGCTGTCAACAGACTTGGTTTGCCGCCAAGCATGGATCAGTCCATGGGCTTCTTGCATGAACTCATGGAAGTGAATCCGGCGCTTTTTTTCGACGTTGACGGTGTCGAAAAACAAATCCATCAAGCGTGATTTGCCGCGACCGACCGAGCCATGGATATAAAGCCCCTTTGGTGCCGCCGTCGGCCGACCAAAACCCAAACGCGCAGCCCAATTTTGGCGCCCCATGGTGGGCCGATAACCAGTAAGTTCGCGGCCAAGCAAATCAAGTTTTTCGGCAACCAGCGCTTGCGCCGGGTCCGGCGTCAAACTGCCGTCAGCAACCAAGGCCTGATAGCGTGCCATAACCCCCATTGTCGTGCTCACAATTGATCCACCGCTCCGCTCATCGCCCGCCGCTGACGTTAATCACCGAGCCAACACAATAACGGGCCGCATCGCTTAGCAGCCAAACCACCGCTTCGGCAACTTCCTCTGCGGTTCCGGCCCGGCCCTGGGGCACGGTTGGCCCCAGGCGGGCGACCCGATCGGGGGCCCCGGCAGAGGCATGAATTTCAGTATCAATCATTCCGGGGGCAACGGCATTGACGCGGATGCCTTCGCCGGCGACCTCACGGGCAAGGCCTGTGGTGATGCTATCCACCGCACCTTTGGAGCCAGCATAGTGGACAAATTCTCCGGCCGCGCCTAAGCGGGCGGCAATGGAACCAAGGTTCACAATGACACCGCCCTTACCGCCATACCGGGTTGACATCCGGCGCACGGCCTCCCCACAGCACAGCATCAAACCCGTCACATTGAGATCAAAAACCGCAGCGATATCGGCCGCATTCATGGCATCGACACGTTTAATCTGGCCGGTGGTGCCGGCGTTATTGACCAGGCCGGCAACTGGCCCAAGGTCACGCTCCACCTGATCAAATAATGCTTTGATATCATCCTCCTTGGCCATATCACCTTGCACCACCAAGGCTTTTTGGCCTGCTGCTTGAACGCCGGCGGCGACAGCTTCGGCAGCGGTTGCGTCACGGGCGTAATTCACCGCCACATCCCAGCCGTCGGCCGCCGCCAACCCGGCCGTGGCGGCACCAATGCCCCGGCTTGCGCCGGTCACAATCAAAACACCTTTACCCACCTAATTTACTCCCTGACTATTTTCAGCAAGTGCCGCGGCCAAGCTTATGCGACACAACATCACCGCCGGCAACAGGCTGGCGACCTGCAGGTGATCGCCGCGCCGTTGCCAGATACCGACCGCTTTGGAAATCGTCTGTCTCATGGCATGTTTCTCGCTTGAGCCTCGCAAGTTCATGACGTTATACCAATACCCACGTGCCTTTGCATGGCTTGATTAGATATAAGTGCGGTCAGTCCACGGGGCGCCAATCCGCGCACAAAGATTAAAGAGAGTATCGGATGCAACATTTGCAGCGCCTAGAGGCCGAAAGCATTCACATTATGCGTGACGTGGCGGCGCAATTCCGGAATCCGGTCATGCTGTACTCGATCGGCAAAGACAGCTCGGTCATGTTGCATCTGGCGCTGAAAGCTTTCTATCCGTCCAAACCGCCGTTTGCATTGCTGCATGTGGACACCACCTGGAAATTTCAGGAGATGATCGCCTTCCGTGATCAACGCGCCAAGGAACTGGACCTGGATCTCATCGTGCATATTAATGCCGATGGGGTGCGCGACGGCATCGGCCCGTTTAGCCACGGATCCGCCGTGCATACCGATATTATGAAAACCCAGGCCTTAAAGCAGGCATTGGATCAATATGGTTTCGATGCCGCTTTCGGCGGTGCCCGCCGTGATGAAGAAAAAAGCCGCGCCAAAGAACGGGTGTTTTCGTTTCGCACCGCCCAGCATCGCTGGGACCCAAAAAATCAGCGCCCGGAGCTGTGGAATCTGTACAATGGACGGGTGAAAAAAGGCGAGAGTATCCGAGTGTTTCCGCTGTCGAATTGGACCGAGTTGGATATCTGGCAATACATCTACCAAGAAGCCATCCCTGTGCCCTCGCTTTATCTTGCAAAGCCACGCCCGGTGGTGCGCCGCGACGGTGCGTTAATCATGGTCGATGACGGGCGCATGCCTCTCAACGACGATGAGACCCCGGAAATGATGTCAGTTCGATTTCGGACCCTGGGGTGTTATCCGCTCACAGGTGCCGTTGAAAGCACTGCCACAACCTTACCTGAGGTGATCCGCGAAATGTTGGTCGCCACCTCATCTGAACGTCAAGGCCGAGTCATCGATCAAGATGCCGGTGCCTCAATGGAAGATAAAAAACAAGAAGGCTATTTTTAATGCCCCAAAACGCTCATGAAACGGCGGTTGCCGACGTTGAAGCTTATTTGCGCGCTCAGGAAGACAAAACCCTGCTGCGGCTGATCACCTGTGGTTCCGTTGATGACGGTAAGTCAACCCTGCTGGGCCGCCTGTTATATGACTGCAAGCTGCTGTTTGAAGATCAACTTGCCAGTTTGCAGTCAGATTCCGCGCGCTTTGGGAGCACCGGAACACGTGAACTGGATCTTGCCCTGCTGGTTGACGGTCTTGCCGCCGAGCGCGAACAAGGCATCACCATTGATGTGGCATATCGGTTTTTCACCACCGACAAACGCAAATTTATTGTCGCCGATACCCCTGGCCACGAACAATATACCCGCAATATGGCCACCGGCGCGTCAACCGCCGAAGTTGCGATTTTGCTTGTCGATGCGCGCAAGGGCATGCTGACGCAAACCCGCCGCCACAGCTACATCGCCGCGCTGCTGGGGATCCGGCATTTGGTTTTAGCCGTCAATAAAATGGATCTGGTCGATTGGCAGGACGGTATTTTCGATACAATCGCCGCTGATTTCAAAAGCTTTGCGGCAAACCTTGGCGAGATGCAAGTAACCTGCATCCCGGTCTCGGCCTTAACCGGAGACAATATCAGCCGGCCGTCGGCGGCCATGCCCTGGTATCAGGGCGCGACCCTGTTGACCCATCTTGAAACCCTCAATGTCGGCGACGGCTTAGGGGATCAGCCTTTTCGGATGCCGGTGCAATGGGTCAATCGGCCGAACTTAAACTTCCGTGGTTTTGCCGGCAGCATCGCCAGCGGGGCGGTTCAGGTTGATGACCCGGTGGTGATTCTGCCATCGGGCAAAACCAGCACCATCGAGAGCATTGCCACCTATGACGGCCCGCTTACACGGGCGCAGGCAGGCCAAGCTGTGACCTTGGTGCTGCAGGATGAGGTTGATGTGTCGCGCGGTGACGTTATCGCCGCAACAACCGACCGACCGATGGTCGCCGACCAATTTGCCGCTCATATCGTCTGGATGCATGAAACCCCAATGCTGCCTGGACGAACCTATCAACTGCGCCTTGGATCAATGGCGGTGAATGCCCAGGTCACCGAAATAAAACATAGCGTCAACGTGGATACTTTGGAGCGGATGGCGGCCAAAAGCCTTGATCTTAACGATGTCGCGTTCTGCAATCTGTCGGTTGATCTAGCAATCCCGTTCGATCCCTACAGCGACAACCGCACCATGGGAGCGTTTATCTTAGTTGACCGGATGCACAATGCCACGGTCGGCTGCGGGATGATCAATTTTGCCCTCCGGCGGGCCGCCAACATTCATCATCATGCGATGACGGTGACGCAAAATACCCGCGCCGCCGCCAAACAACAAAAACCCTGCGTGCTCTGGTTCACCGGCCTATCCGGGGCCGGTAAATCGACCATCGCTGATCTGGTTGAACAACGGCTGCATGATTTTGGCCACCACACCATGCTGCTTGACGGTGACAATGTGCGCTTTGGCTTGAACCGCGATCTGGGCTTTTCGAATGAAGACAGGGTTGAAAATATCCGCCGCGTCGGCGAGGTGTCAAAACTGCTGGTCGAAGCCGGCTTGATCACCCTGGTCAGTTTCATCTCGCCCTTCCGCAGTGAACGCCAACTGGCCCGCAACCTGTTGCAGGATGATGAATTCTTCGAAGTTTTTGTCGATGCTCCTTTGGCGGTCTGTGAGCAACGCGACCCGAAAGGCTTGTATAAAAAAGCCCGCGCCGGCGAAATCCCGAATTTTACCGGGATCGGCAGCGATTATGAACCTCCCGAGAACCCCGAACTGCACCTTTCGGCGAGCGTTTTTTCAGCCGAGCAACTGGCCGAGCAGGTTATCACCCTGCTGCGTAACCAGGGCATTATTGCGGCTGAATAACAAAGCGCTTTTGGGCGGCAATCGCATCACTGATGATTTGATCAAGGCTGCTGCGGGTCGCCTGCCATGCCAAGCTTGCCTCCGCTAACGCACTATTGGCCACCAGATGGGCGACATCACCTTGGCGGCGGGCGGCATGCAGCGGGTTGATCGTTTGGCCGGTAAGACGTTCGGTGGCGGCAATAATCTGCTGCACCGAATAACCATCACCTGAGCCAAGGTTGGCAACCAGATTGGGCCCGCCGGCCAACAACCGCTGCACGGCGGCAACATGGGCATCGGCCAAATCACTGACATGCACGTAGTCACGCACACAGGTGCCGTCAACGGTCTCATAATCCGTGCCATAGATGGCCAATGGGCGATGCCCGAAAGCTGCCTGAATGACCAACGGGATTAAATGTGTTTCCGGGTCATGCCGTTCGCCCAGTTCACCGTCAGGGTCAGCGCCGGCGGCATTGAAATAGCGCAGCGCGCAAAACCGCAACGCGCCCTGCTCGCTGGCACCTGTCAGCAAATCTTCAATATCCGCTTTATTCTGACCATAGGGGTTTGCCGGCTGTCGGGGATGGTCTTCGGTTATCGTGACTTGCTGTGGGGCACCGTAAACGGCGGCACTGGAGGAAAACACCAGCTTATTCACTTGATGGGCCTGCATCGCTGCCAAAAGCGCCGCACTACCGGCAACATTTTGCCGCTCAAAGCGGGCCGGCTCGCGCACCGATAGGCCGGCTTCAATCAGTCCGGCGAAATGCATCACGGCGCACGGCTTATAGGCCGTGAAGGCGGCTGCAAGGGCTGATTGATCCAGCAGGTCAGCGGTGATTAACGGTCCCCATTTGACGGCGTCTTGGTGGCCGTTGGAGAGATTATCATAGCTGACCGGCAAATAGCCCGCGGCCGCCAACGCCTTACAGGCATGGCTTCCGACAAAACCAGCGCCGCCGGTGACAAGGATGGTTTCCAAAGACATTCAACTACCTATTCATCAACCCCTGAGCGGGGCCTGCAGTGCCGGGTTTGCATCATCTATCCCGTGGTCCTTATACCACCTAAAAATAGAGAACAACGCCTAGGGTTTTTTAGCTGCCCTTGACTGGCGTTTTTAACCCTAACGAGGTAATAGTCTGTGAGCGGATCGTGACCTCCGAAAACAAGGACTTTCGATGGCAAATGCGGCAATGACACGCAGAATAACTCCGGTAATTCTTTCCGGTGGAGCCGGCAGTCGGCTCTGGCCCATGTCGCGTGCCGGTTATCCGAAACAATTTCTGGCCTTGAACGGCCCGCAAACAATGATCCAGCAAACAATGGCACGGGTCCAAGGCCCGCTTTTTACCCCCCCGTTGGTGATCTGTAACAACGATCATCGGTTTTTGGTTGCCGAGCAAATCCGGCAAATCGGCTGCCAAGATGCTGAAATCATTCTTGAGCCGGTTGGCCGTAACACCGCACCTGCCGCCGCCATCGCGGCCCTGCGCACGCTGCAAAAGGACGATGAGAGCGACCAGGATCCGCTGTTATTGATCATGGCCTCCGACCATATCATTGCCGATACCGCAGGGTTTTTGGATGCGGTTGAATTAGCAACAGCCGCCGCCCGTGACGGTGCCCTAGTTGTTTTTGGGATTCGCCCCGGTCACCCCGAAACAGGCTACGGCTACATAAAAGCAACCACGGCTCTGGGCGCTCATGACGGCCTTTTGGATGTTGATCAATTTGTTGAAAAACCTGATTTATCGACAGCTAAAAGCTTCCTTGCCGATGGACATTATTTTTGGAATAGCGGCATTTTTCTTTTCTCGGCACGGCATTTCTTAGATGAGTTGGCCAACCATCACCCGGCCATCGTAACCGCCTGCCAGGATGCCATCGCCAACAGCACCATGGACCTCAGCTTTCGGCGCCTGGATCACGACGCCTTTGCGGCGGCAACTTCGCAGTCCATTGATTATGCGGTGATGGAGAAAACACGGCAGGCGGCCATGGTCGCCGTTGATATCGGCTGGAATGATGTTGGTGCTTGGTCGGCACTGTATGATATTGGCCAAAAAGATGCCGCCGGTAATGTCCACCATGGCGACGTGCTGTTGCACAACACCAATAACAGCTACGTGCATGCCGGCAATCAGCTGGTCGCCGTCACCGGTATTGATGACGTCGTGGTTGTGGCCACGGATGATGCGGTTTTGGTAAGCGCCCGCGACCAAGCCGCCGAGGTCAAAAATTTAGTTGAACAGATGAAGGCCGATGGCCGGCCGGAACCTGATATGCCGGCAACGGTCCACCGTCCATGGGGAAACTATCGCAGCATCGATACCGGTGACGGCTTTCAAGTGAAGCATATTACGGTCAACCCCGGCGGCCAGCTATCGCTGCAAAAACACCAGCATCGGGCGGAACATTGGGTTGTGGTCAACGGCACCGCAAGGGTCACCTGCGGCAGTGAGAATTTCGTCCTTACGGCAAATCAATCAACCTATATCCCGGCCGGGGAAATACATCGGCTGGAGAACATTGGCAGCCAAGACTTGCATCTGATCGAGGTGCAATCAGGCAGCTATCTGGGTGAAGATGATATTGTTCGTTTTGAAGATAACTACGGCCGGACCGACTAAACCGGCGGCTGATCGCCCAGGTTTACCGGGCCAGCTGTTTTATTTTAAGCAAATGCTTTCCGTCGGCTGCAGACTAAGGTATTTTTTAGCTGAGACGGATGCGTCCACCGTTACCACGTGGAGTGCCGCGAAGCATGGACCAATCAAGTCATCTGAAAAACGATTTGTTAAAATCGTTGATAAAAATTGCCGAAGACCGGTTTGCCGCCCCGCAGGCACAACAACTGGCAACCTTCCTCGAGAACTTCTTTCGGCACGTGCCGCCCAGCGACATTTTTGACCATGATCCCGAAGATCTTTTCGGGGCCGCCGTCACAATTTGGACATTCGCCAAGAAGCGGCAAGCCGGCCACGTTAAACTCCGCGCCTATAATCCCCGCTTTGAGTCCCATGGCTGGCAATCGTCGCATTCGGTGATTGAAATTATCAACGACGATATGCCGTTTTTGGTGGACTCGATCACCGCTGCCTTGAACACCATGGGGCTTACCGTGCATTTGGTGATCCACCCCATCATGCAGATTGATCGGACCACCGCCAACCAGCCAAAGCTGCTTCGTTCCGCATCGGATCAGCCCCACGCGATCACTGAATCCTTTATGCATGTGCAAATCTCCGCGCAATCCTCGGACCAGGATTTGGAGCGCATCGAGGCAACCCTTCGGCAGGTCCTAAGTGATGTTCGCGCCGCTGTCGAAGATTGGCAGGCCATGCGCCAACAAATGAAAGCCGTGATCGACACAATTGCCAAGGCGCGGCTGCCCAAAGACCTTCCGGAGCCGATAGATAAACAGGAGATTTCAGCCTTTTTGGCCTGGATCGAGGATAATAACTTCACCTTCCTTGGATACCGTGAATACGATTACGTCGGGCGCGGCGGAACCGCCCGCATCGACGATGCAGGACTGGGGCTTGGGCTATTGCGGGATCCTGGACTAGCGGTCTTTGATAACATGCGCGAGCTGGGCCGGCTGCCGGCCGACATTCGCGATTTCGTGCTGACGCCGCGGATGCTGATGGTGATGAAATCTAATCAGCGGTCAACGGTCCATCGGACCGTCCATCTAGATGTCATCACGGTGCAAAAGTTTAACGCCAAAGGCGAGCTTACCGGCGAGCATCGCTTTATCGGCCTGTTCACCTCCGTTGCCTACAACACCCGGCCGTCGGATATCCCGCTGCTACGCCATAAAGTCGCCCGCATCAGCGAGCTTGCCGGCTTAAGCCCTTCAAGCCATGACCACAAGGGCTTGGTGAATGTGCTGGAAACCTATCCCCGTGACGAGTTGTTTCAAGCCAATGTGAACGAGCTATGCGACATTGCCCTGGGCATTGTGTATTTGCAGGAGCGCAAGCGCACGGCGTTGTTTGTGCGCCGCGATGCTTTTGAGCGCTTTGTTTCCTGTATCGTCTATGTTTCCAGGGATGGTTACTCAACCGTCATTCGCCGCCGCTTTGGGGAGATTCTGAGTACCGCCTTCAATGGCGAGGTTGCAGCCTTTTACACCCAGATGTCCGAAAGCACTTTGGCGCGCCTGCATGTGATCATCCGAACCACCCGCGGCGAAATTCCCGAAATTGATCTGGCCGCTGTTGAAGCGCGCTTAATCGACGCCGCTCGGTCGTGGGATGACAAGCTGCATCAAAGCCTGATTGACAGCCATGGCGAGGAGCTCGGCAATCAGCTCATGGCCACCTATGGCATGCATTTTCCAACCGCCTACCGCGAACGTTTCTCGGTACATGCTGCGATCGCCGATATTGAGCGGATGGAAAGCCTCCAGGGCAGCGATGGCCTGGCCATGAACCTTTACCGTCCGATCGGCACTGAGGATGCCTATTTACACTTTAAAGTTTACCATTTAGGCAGACCGGTGCCGCTCTCGGATATCATGCCGATGATTGAAAACATGGGCTTGAAAGTGATCAGCGAGCATCCCTTCGCGATCCAGCGCGCCCACGACAACATCTATATCCATGAATTTATTATGTCGATGGCAGACTATATCAGCTGTGATTTGGTGCAGGTCCGCGACAGCTTTCAGCAGGCCTTCCAAGCTGTTTGGCGCGGCGACATGGAAAATGACCGCTTCAACAGTTTGGTGTTACGGGCCGGACTTAGTTGGCCTTTGGTTGCCGTCCTGCGGGCCTACGCCCGCTATCTACAGCAAGCCCGCGCGACCTTTTCACTGACTTATATGCAAGAAACTTTGAGTCGCCACGGTGCCGTTGCGGCCCGCTTAATTGACTATTTTCAGGCCCGCTTCGCATGCGATATTGATGATGATGTTCGCAGCAGCAGCACCGCCGCCATCCGCGATGATATTGAGAGCATGCTCAATGATGTCGCTAATTTAGATGAAGATCGGATTCTGCGCCGCTTTATGAACCTGATCGATTGCAGCCTTCGCTGTAATTTCTTCCAAACCGATAACGGCCACCGCAAGCCTTACTTTGCCGTCAAGCTTGATAGCCGGCGGCTGGAGGAGCTTCCCGCCCCGCGGCCCATGGTTGAGGTCTGGGTTTGCTCCCCACGGGTCGAAGGCGTGCATCTGCGGGGCGGCAAGATCGCCCGCGGCGGCATTCGGTGGTCTGACCGGCGCGAAGATTTTCGGACCGAAGTTTTGGGCTTGATGAAAGCCCAAATGGTGAAAAATGCGGTCATCGTTCCGGTTGGCTCAAAGGGCGGATTTGTGATCAAGCAGCCACCTGCAAACCGCGACGCGCTGCAGGCCGAGGCCATCGCCTGCTATCAGTTCTTAATGCGCGGCCTGTTGGATTTAACCGATAATATCACCGGCGATGAGATCATCGGTCCGACGGACCTGGTGTGCCATGACGCGCCCGACCCCTATTTGGTGGTTGCCGCCGATAAAGGCACCGCCAGCTTCTCCGATATTGCCAATGGTGTCGCCCGCGACTACGGCTTTTGGTTAGATGATGCTTTTGCTTCCGGTGGCTCGGCCGGTTATGACCATAAGAAAATGGCCATCACCGCACGCGGAGCTTGGGAATCGGTGAAGCGCCACTTCCGGGAAATGGGTCATGACGTTCAAAACCAAGATTTCACCGTTATTGGCTGTGGTGACATGTCAGGTGATGTCTTCGGCAACGGCATGTTACTGTCAAAGCATATTCGGTTGCTGGCGGCCTTTAACCATTTGCACATCTTCATTGATCCCAACCCGGACCCGGCCAAAAGCTGGACCGAGCGGCAGCGCTTATTCAAGATGCCGCGGTCCAGCTGGTCAGATTATGACGTCAAAAAGATCTCAAAGGGCGGCGGCGTTTTTGACCGTAGCGCCAAATCACTGACGTTAAGCAGTGAAATTCAAGCCGCCCTTGGGATTCAGCACAGTAAAGTCGCACCGTTTGAGTTGATCCGTCATATCCTGCAAATGCCTGCCGATTTGATGTGGTTTGGCGGTATTGGGACCTATATTCGCGGCGGCGATGAAAGCGATATTGCCGTTGGCGATCGCGGCAATGATGCGGTTCGGATCGGCGCTGATGCGGTGCGGGCAAAAGTGATTGGTGAAGGCGCTAACCTTGGTGTGACCCAACAAGGACGGATTGAATTTGCCCTCAATGGTGGCCGCATAAATACCGATGCGATCGATAATTCGGCAGGTGTCGATTGCTCCGATCATGAGGTGAACATCAAAATCCTGCTCAGCGACGTGGTTACCGCCGGTGACCTCACCGGCAAGCAACGCGACCGATTGCTTGCCGAGATGACGGACCGGGTGGCCGATTTAGTGCTGCTGGACAATTACCAGCAAACCCAGGCGCTGACGCTTGCTGAAAGCGACGGCGCACAAGCGCTTGACGGTCAAAACAGGTTAATGCGGCAGCTTGAACACGGCCCTTTGAACCTGCATCGGCGACTTGAAGGACTGCCGAACGACGAAGAAATCGCCGATCGCCGGGACACGGCAACAGGTCTGACCCGCCCGGAATTAGCAATTCTGTTGTCCTATGCCAAAATGGCACTTTATGACGATCTACTGGCCACGGACCTGCCGGACGATGCCGCTCTAAGCGACGATTTAATCCGCTATTTTCCGGAAAAATTATGGCAAAAATTCCCGGCCGCAATTCCCCGCCATCGGCTGCGCCGGGAAATCATCGCCTCCAGTGTTACCAATTCGATGATCAACAGTGTCGGGGCATTGTTTGTTAACGACGTGCAGCAGCAAACCGGCGGCAGCGCTGCTGAAATCGCCCGCGCCTACGTCATCGCCCGCGATGTTTTCGATGTGGACAGGCTGTGGGCGGCAGTTGATGCCCTCGACAACAAAGTGATCAGCAGCATTCAAACCGCAATGTTGTTGAAGATTAGAACCATGGTCGCGAGCGGCACGATTTGGTTTTTGCGACATGCACCACAACCACTTGATATCGCCGCTTTGCGAACGGCCTATCGTGACGGCATCGCTGAAATTGCCAATGGCCTTGAGCTGTATTTAAGCGAGGATGAAAACAGCGCCTTGCAGAACAGTATTCAAGGCTTACAGCAAGCCGGGGTGCCGGCAACCCTGGCACGCAGCATTGCCGCCACTGATTTCCTTGCCCATGCAGGCGATATCGTTCGTGTCGCCGGCCTGCAAAATCGTGATGTCGGCTCTGTTGCAACAGTTTACTTCGACCTGGGTCAGCGCTTCTCAATCACCTGGTTACGGCAACAAACCGCTGGTCTTGATGCGGATAGCCATTGGCAACGCATGGCCATTGATGCACTTATTAATGAGCTGTTTAACCATCAGATCAAACTTACCGAGCAGGTCTTAGCAAGCCTGCCGGCGACACCGGCAGGGGCCAAGGCAGCCCGCAAAAAAGCCAATGTGACAGCGGTCAAAGCGGTCACGATATGGGCCGAAGACCGGCAGGCGGCGATCGCCCGCAGCCATCAATTGCTGGCTGAGATTCGCGGTAACGAGACGATTGATCTGGCCATGTTAGCGGTCGCCGCCGGCCAGATTCGCAGCTTAGTTGATTGATATCTCGGCGATCAAGCAGGTGACTTTTCGCCGGCCGTCTCAAGCGGTTCTCGTTGCAAAATGTCGAACCACGCGGCGTCATTAGCGGCAGGCAGAGTTATTGGGGCCTTTGGCATCGGCGGTTTGTAAGCAAGAATAATCAAGTCAAACATGTGGCGAATAACCGAGATGCCCGTGAAACCTGCCCGCTGAAAGGCTGCCGACAGCGAGCTGCGGGTGAAGCCGAAACGATGGGCCATAAACACATTGCCTTTTGCAATTTCCGACTGAAAACCAAAAACGATATCCAAAGGCGTAATCGGCCCCTGGGGCGAAATATAAAGCGGCTTGCTGGCATTGCCTTTGGCAATCGCGGCGGCGGCGATCTGCAGATCGGGCACAAATGCCAAGGCAAAACCCCCTGGCTTTAAAATCCGCATAAATTCCGCCAAGGCGATTTCCAGCTCGTGAGCAAAAAGATGTTCCAGGTTGTGGCTGGAATAGAGCGCCTCAAAGTCGCTGCTTTCGACCGATAACATATCGGTCATCGAGGCAACGATGTCAGGGGAACCGATGGGTCAATGTCTAAGCGGGTCTCACGCCAAGAGTCTGCGAAAAAAATCCCTAGGCCAACAAGAACAGATTTCCGGCCACTGCCGACATGTAAAACTTTTCTCTGCATAACAGGACTTTTTATTGTTTTTGTAATGCCCTGACTTTTAATAACCTGTCTTTGCTTGCCGATATACTCCTTTTTTGAATTTGATCATCATTGCGCCCGGCGGCTGACGATTGGTCATGACGTCGGTACCGCTGCCGGCGCCCCGCCGCGGCTTGGTCATAAACTGCAGCCGAACCAGCAAAATTCCTGTATCTTAACTGCTGTCGAGCCGAACCCAGGTCGGCCCCTCGGCGCGGGACA
>QCEM01000012.1 GCA_003280605.1 SAR116 cluster bacterium AG-355-O21
TCAACGTTTTTCGGATTGAATCAAATTAACTCCATTTTTTGTATGGTTTAAAGCCTCAACTTAGCCTGGAATTCTTGCCGACTGGGGCACTGTCATGCGGAGCCGTTGGTCGTGGGCTGGTCACGGCGGTGAAAAGCGAATCAAACGACCGCGTGGCCCATCTTCCAGCACCCAGAGTGCGCCGTCGGGCGCCTCCTCAACCTCGCGCACTCGCCGAGACCATGCAAAGCGCTCAGCCTCGCGCGCCTGGTCGCCGCGGAGAGTGACTCGGATTAACGCCCGGCTGCGCAAACCGCCCATGAAGGCTGCTCCCCGCCAGGCAGAGAACAGCTTTCCAGAATAAATGACCAAACCAGACGGCGCAATGGTGGGTACCCAAAAAGCCCGCGGCGCGGCAAAGTCGGGGCGCGTTTTGTGCGACGGAATTGGCAAACCACTGTAATGGTTACCTTCCGAGACCAACGGCCAGCCATAATTTTGGCCAGCTTTGATCAGATTCAACTCATCGCCATCGGCTGGCCCCATTTCATGGGCCCACAAGCGGCCTGCGCTGTCAAAGGCAATACCCAGGGAGTTGCGGTGACCGAGAGTCCAAAAACTACGCGCAAGCGTCCCCCGATCTTGGAATGGATTATCGACTGGCACCCGGCCATCATCGTGCAAACGGATGATCTTGCCCAACGCGTTGTCCCAGTCTTGCGCCGGCTCCTTAGCTTGGCGGTCACCAGAAGTGATGAACATTTTACCGGCATGGCGACCGCTCTTCGGGCCGAAGACGATGCGATGAGCAAAATGGCCGCTGCCGATCATCTTTGGTGACTGCGTCCACAATCGCTCGACATCGATCAATGCGGGATTTTCAAGATCACTCAAACGGCCACGCACAACCACCGCGCCCCGTGTTCGACCGCCGTCCGCGCTCTTCACCAAGGACAGGTAGATCAATTTATTAGTGGCGTAATCGGGATGTGACACGATATCGCCCATGCCGCCCTGGCCGCCCACTGTAGCCGTCGGCACCCCGGCGACTCTGGTTTTCTGGCCATCGGTCGAAACTAGCCAAACTGCGCCGGTCTTGGCAGTGACTAATATATGTCGTGGGGTCACAAAGGTCATTGCCCATGGATTGGATATTGATGCGATAACCTCACCGCGTATACGATTCCCGTCGGTACCCTCGATCAAGCCAAGGGCGTCAGCTGCGGTTGGCAGCAGAGTGATCAGCGTAATCAATATTAATCGCGACATATGGTTCACCCCCTGTGTGTGCGTGTGTGCTCTGCTACGCGCCGGCTTTGCCCGACCACGCGCGAGTGCGCAGACAGATAGCCTGCCCAATTCCAGAAATAACAAGGCCCACAGTGACGACGGCAAATAGAGCCTCAACCGGCCAGTCTCGCGCAACCAGAAAAGCGCCCCCGGCCACAACAACAATAAAGCGGATCAAGGTCACGACCACTGGCCAGCGCACATCACCAGTTCCCTGGCTCGCAAAATATAGTGATTGACCGCCGCCAAACACCCCATAGGCGACGCCTGCGATCGCCAAATAGCTGACGCCATAGGAGTAGGCCGAAGGATCAGCGGTAAATAAATCAAGCCAAAGATCTGGGTGTACAGCCACAATCAACCCAATAAAGCCCGTTATAATAAAGGTAACTACGCCGCCAGTCCATGCGAAGCGGCGCGCGCGCGCTAGCTGTCCCGCGCCTATGTTAACACCAACCGCGGCCGTTAAGGCCGCCCCGACGCCAAAGGCGATTGGCACCAGCATTAACTCCAAGCGTGCACCGAGGCCAAAACCAGCCAAGGCGGCGGTGCCATATTGGCCGATATAGCCTGTCGCTATGGCCACGGTCATCGCCATGCAGGAACTGTTGAATAAACCGAGCCCGGCGACGCTCAGAATATCGGCAAAATCGCGCCAGCGAAGAAAGTGTGGTCGCAGGCGCAGGCGACCGGCGCCTGCCGCTAACCGAAAGCCCAAATAGAGCGCGCCGGCACCCTGGCACAACACCAACGCCACAGCCGTGCCGGTAACGCCAAGCGACGGTAAGCCGAACCAACCGAGGGTTAAGGCGCCAGCGAGGATAATTTGCAGCAAGCTGGCAAGGGTGATAACCCGCCCCGGAGTAGTGGTGTCACCCATACCACGATAAATCGCCGCAACGACCCACATAAACCAGCTCCCGGCGGCTCCGCCAAAGGCCACTGCGGAAAACCGCACGGCGCCGTCAAGGGCCCCATCGGTACCGCCGAGAAGCTGGTAAATTGGCCGTGAAAAAACCCCCAGAACCAGCATCCAGATAATAGACATAGCCGTCGCCAGAACCACCGCGTGCCAGGCGATGGATTCCGCCCGCGAAATATCATTGGCACCGAGCGCGCGTGCCACCGCTGAGGTCGTCCCACCGCCTACCGAGCCACCGGCCATCATTTGCATTAAAGTCAGAAACGGAAAGACCAATGCCAAGCTGGCCAAATCTTCAGTGCCGAGAAAGCCTACAAACCATGCGTCGGCGAAAGTCACCGCCGTCATCATCGCGACCGCCATGATATTAGGCGCGGCCAGCCCTAAAAGCGTGGGGACGACCGGTGCCTCCAAAATTTTTTGAACAGCGGTTGTGTGCTGTGCAGACATGCCGGGTCCTCTGGGTTTGATCGAGAGTGATGGTGCTGGGCAGTGCTATGGCCCGTGGACGGCGTCTGGATTGATGCGTTTGAGAAATGCTTTACCCGAAACTTCCATATCGGTCACGGCGGGCGTTGTCAAAACCAACTTAACTCCGTGGCACCCGGCCCTCTTCAAATTGTTGCGGCTATTAACAAGATGAAATCTTAACTGGGGCACAGCAGTGCGATGATCTGCGCGTGATCAGCCAGCTCTGGCGATGGGATAAAGATTCGCTTCTCAGCGCGTCAGCAGGCACAGATTTAAGGCTTACCCCACGCAGGCGGTTGATATTTTGAACCATTTATAAAGTTTGGAGAGCGGCCATGTTTGCTATCCTACCGGCCGAACGAGAACATCTTCACCAACTATTCTCCTAAATAACTCATGATTTGGCATAACGTCTCGGACCAGCAGGTCCTGATAGCATTCACAGGCTCCCTGGTTTGAGAATAAGTACTCTATATGGAGTTTAACTCTGTTTCGCACGTAGTCTGCTCCCAGTTTGTATGTTGCATCTTCAGCAGTCCGGTGGGTCCGGGCGAAAATGTCCATTCGCTGGAGCATATAGCTTTCAAATTGGATTTTCTCAAAATCCTTTAATTCGTGATACGACCGGTATGCTTTAGCAAGCAATTTCGCCAGCCCCTCTTCCATCCGGACATAATATAACTGCGATCGCTCAGTTTCCCGAAGAATTGAATTAGAAATGTTGTTCTGTCTAACGTTCTTTCGCAGCTCAATCACAACAAAGGCAAGCGACAATAATATCGCAATCGCTCCTACCAATTGCGCGAGCGCACCAATCTCAACGATACTCATTCTTCTCTCCCAGCTGATAAAATCACAGATACGGCAGTGTGCTTAGATTTAGCCGGGTACTGCCAGTCTGGGTCAAGGTGGTTGAGTGTGCTGAACGCCTGTAAACCTTGCAGAGCGGCGAAGTAAGTTACGCTGCTGGTTGAGAGAGAACATCTTCACCGACCAACGTTCGCACAAAATCTGGACTATGGATCAGGTTTCGTTTGTTCATGCTGTGAAAGCATTCCCGCATGCCTGGATTGGAAAAAAATGTAATTAAGCTATTTTTCATCCGGCCCCGAACGTGATCACCCCCTAGTGTAAACGCAGTTTCGTCGGCGGTCCGATAGGCGCGAGTAACAACATGAATTCGTTGGTTCACATAGCCTTCGATCTGAACTTTCTCAAAAGCCTCGAGGCGGTCATATGATTCGTAGCCTTTAACAAGCACCTTCGCCATACCTTCATCCATTTGAATGAGATTAAGTTTGTCGAGCTCTGTGGCTCTATGGAATGTATTGGCAATGTTGTTCTGTCTAAAATTCTTCCGCAGCTCAATCACAACAAAGACAAGTGACAGCAATATCGCAATCGCCCCCACCAATTGAGCCAAAGCACCAATCTCAACGATACTCATTCTTCTCTCCCAGCTGATATAATTACCGATACGGCAATAGGGTGTGATTTAGCCGGCTGCTGCCAGTCTGGGTCAAGTTGGTTGAGTATGTTGGCTGCCTTGCGCCAGTCAGGCGTTGAGCGCTTAGGGCGGCCACCACGAGCGCCATGCATACGGCACACAGTCCAGCCAAGCACCGCAGGGTTTCTACATGTCTCACCAGTGCGCTTAGAGCGTGCTGAGCAGCGTTTACCTGGCCAGTTTTAGTGATAATTTATCGCTTACTCGGAATTATAAGTGTCCTTAAACTCCATCCCAAGCAATTGATTAATGTGGGATAAAGTGTGGTATAAAAATACTAATGATCTTTTTATTTGTTTTTTTTCAACATATTAGCGCCAAAAATTGGCGGACTCTCTCTCCGCCATTGAAACTGGGCGAAAATAATATCGCAACCGCTTCGTCTATTTGAGTCGCAGCGGCAATCTCACCAGGACACGTTCTTCTCTGCCAGCCAATATCATCACGGCCACGGCTATCGGCTTAGATTTAGCCGGCCGCTGCCGCTGCGGGCCAGGTCGCGCACGGATTTTCGCAGCCGCGACCATGTTTGTACTGAGCTAAGTGTGCTAATATGATTTTCTACTATTCAGGAAACGATTTCCACGGCGATCAGTAATCAATGAGAAAACACGAGGTATGACGATGGCGCTCGCATTTGAACAAGACTACCCCGCCCTGCAGGACCAGGTAAGCGCGGACGAATGGGCCATTCGCATTGATCTTGCCTGTCTTTATCGGCTGGCCGCATTTTTCGGCTGGACGGATTCCATCTACACCCATATCTCGGCCCGGGTGCCTGGGCCAGAAGACCATTTCCTGCTGAACCCCTATGGGTTTTTATTTGAGGAAGTGACCGCCTCCTCGCTGGTGAAGATCGATACCGACGGCCGGCCCGTTCTTGATACGCCTTTTGATGTGAACGAAGCTGGCTTTACCATCCATTCGGCAGTGCACATGGCGCGGCCAGATGTTCTGTGTGTCGCCCATACCCACACCCGCGCCGGCATGGCGGTGTCTGCACAAAAAGACGGCCTGCTTCCGATCACACAGAATTCAATGATGTTCTACGGCGACCACCTTGCCTATCACGACTATGAGGGGATTGCCCTCGACCTTGATGAACGTCAACGCCTGGAGGCCGACTTAGGCCAGAAATTCGTCATGATCCTACGTAACCATGGATTGCTTGTTTGTGGCCGGTCGGTTGGCGAAGCGTTCGAATTACTGCACGGTTTGGAACATGCGTGTGACGCCCAAATCGCCGCCCAAGCAGGCGGCGGCGAATTGATCCTGCCGGCGGCCGATGTATGCGCCCACACAGCCGATCAGTTTTGGGGGGCGCCATCACCCGAGGCGCGCTTTGGTGGTCGCGCATGGCCTGCCATGCGGCGCATGATTGACCGCCATAATCCGGGGTATGCGGTATAGCCTTCCGATGGGACGGAGCCGGATGAATGGCCATGGTGCTTTTACGCTTGCGGATGACCACTGAAATGCGGGTTGAAATTGACCGCATGCTGCGCGCGGCATGACCATTAATCGCGTGCACCACGATCACTTGTGGCAAAATTGCGTGTGCTAACATTACCGATGAAGGAATGATTATGGCCTCTGATACTGTTCAGCTTGAGATCGCCGATGGTGTGGCGACCGTGACCCTCAACCAGCCGGAAGTGCGTAACGCCTTAACCCCAGAACTGCGTGTGGCATTTCGCGAGGTTATGGCCGGCTTAGAGTTTAACGACGACGCCCGGTGCGTGGTGATTCGCGGCGCCGGTGAGCATTTTCAAGCAGGTGGCGATATCCGGTCGATGATCGACCGGCTGGAATTAGACGCTGCGAGCCGCCGCGCGACGATCTTGGAAGGCATTCACATGCTGCACTTGCCGCTTTTCGCCATCCGGCGCATGGGCAAGCCAGTGATAGCCAGCGTGCGCGGCGCGGCGGCTGGTTTTGGGATCGGCCTGATGGCCTCTTGCGACTTAGCAATTGCTGCCGAAGACGCGATTTTCACGCTCGCCTATTGCCATATCGGTGCCAGCCCAGATGGTGGCTCGTCGTATTTCGTTGGCCGCACGCTCGGCATGAAGCACCAGATGGAACTGGCTTTTCTGGGCGATCGCTTTGGCGCACAAAGAGCCAAAGAACTTGGCCTGGTCAACTGGGTGGTGCCAAGCGACGAGCTTGCGGCGGAAACCGAAAAACTTGCCAAGCGCCTAGCTGCCGGGCCAACGCGGGCCTATGCCAATGCCAAAATGCTGTTCAACCAGACAAATCATTTAAGCATGGAATCGCAGCTTCAGATGGAGGCCGAACGGATGGCCGACAGTATGATGACCGAGGATCATGCCGAAGGCATTGCCGCCTTCATGGAAAAACGCCAACCGGCCTTCAAAGGACGCTAACGACAGCCGCCCCTTAGCCAAATTGGCAGGCAGCTCGGCCGCTGCAATAATCACCACCGCCGCTTTAAGCTTTGACATTCAACGCCAGCTTTGAGTCAATGGCGATGGTTGATTTTACGCTTTTGGCAGAGCTTCAGAATATGGTTGAGTTAACAGCGCCCACGCCTACCAACGCCCCCCTTTTTGACGAAGCCGAGATCCTCGCCGGGATCGAGACTTGGGTGCGCTTAGAAAGCCCGACCTTCGCGCCGGAACGGGTCAACGCAATGATGGATTTGGCGAGCGCCGAGCTGGCCAGGGTCGGCGCCGCAATTCGCCGGGTGCCTGGTACCGACGGCTATGGCGACGTGGTCATCGCCGAAATCGCCGGCCAGTGCGCCGGTCCCGGCAGCTTGGTGCTGGGCCATCTCGACACGGTCCATCCCGAGGGCAGTTTAGCGGCTGTGCTGCCCTGGCGGCGCGACGGCGACAAAGTTTTCGGCCCGGGTTGCTATGACATGAAGGGCGGTCTCTATCTGGCCTATTACGCGCTGCGACAAATCCTAGCCGCCGGCAAGCGCCCTTATCTGCCCGTTACCTTCATGCTCATCTCTGATGAAGAGGTCGGTTCACCCTCGACCCGTCAACTCATTGAGGAAACCGCCTGTCAGCACGCCCATGTGCTGGTCCCCGAACCGGCCAAGGACGGCAATTTGGTGACCGGCCGTCACGCCTTTCAACGGTTCACCCTGACCGCCCATGGCCGGCCGGCCCACGCCGGCGCAACTCTCGCCCGCGGTCGCAGCGCAATCCGTGAAATCGCCGAGCAAATCATCCGCCTGGAAGAAATGGGCGATCCAGATCGCGGGATCACCCTTAGCGTCGGCGTGGTGAACGGTGGTCGCTGGGTCAATGTGGTGCCGCTGACCTGTCGCGCAGAGGTGCTGGTGGTGACACCAAGCGCCGACGCCTTTGACGAGATTCGCGCGCGGATATTGGCACTGACACCAATTGGCCGAGACATCGAGCTGTGCGTTGACGCCGGGCCGGTGCGGCCGTTGTTCGCACCCACCGCCGCGGGGCTGGCGCTTTACAACCAGGCCCGCGACATTGCCGGCGAAATTGGCTTTAACCCTGGCCATGGCAGCTATGGCGGCGGTTCCGACGGTAATTTCACCGGTGCCCTAGGGGTGCCGACGCTCGACGGATTGGGAGTCTGCGGCGATGGCGCACACACCCATGAGGAACACTTGCTGGTCTCCTCACTGGTGCCGCGGGCGCGCTTGCTGGCCGGCTTATTCGAGCGTCTTGGCCGCCCACCGACGGCAATAAGCGAGCTTTGACAGGCGCTTTGAAGTTCAGGTCGATACCTCTGACAGGAAAACAGCTGGCAACCCCCGCTGAACATTTACGCTGCAGCTCTTAAGACGGCAAGCGCTGATCATACAGGCCGTCTTCTGCCAATTGCTGCCGAAAGCTGGTCGCCGGCCGATCCTCCGCGCGATGGCGCCGACCGAGGGATCGCCGGCTGTCTCGCTAGGCGGCGAAAAAGGCTTCTCGTGGCGGCATCGGCGAATTACCCTTAACCGCACAACCGATAGCCAAGGAGAGTTGCCATGGGCGATGCGCCAGTGACGGATTTGAGTAACGAGCCGATCATCGACGGCGAGGAAATTGCGCGCGGTATCACCGAGTGGATCGAACTGGAAAGCCCGTCGCATGACAGCGCCGCGGTCAACCGTATGGCTGACCGGGTGGCCGCTGATTGCGCTGCCGTTGGCCTCAGCGTCGAACGGATTGCCGGCGAGGACGGCTGGGGCGATTTGGTGATCGCACGCGCCGCAGGTGAAACCGCCGCCAGCGATGACGTGGCGCCGGGCATCCTGGTCCTTGGCCATATCGACACAGTCCACGAAATCGGAACCAAGGATGGCGATAACAAGCTGCGCCGCGACGGCGACAAGCTTTATGGCCCCGGCACCTACGATATGAAGGCAGGCACTTTTCTTGGCCTCTACGCCTACCGCCATTTAGCCAAAATGGGCCGCCAGCCGAATCTGCCGATCACCTTCATGTTCATCCCTGAAGAGGAAGTCGGCAGCCCCTATACCCGCAAATATATCGAGGCGGCGGCGGCCAAGGCCAAGTATGTCCTGGTCGGTGAGCCGGCCCGCGACGGCGGTAAAGTGGTGGTGGCACGGAAAGGCGTCGCCCGTTTCGTGATGACCGCCACCGGCCGGCCGGCCCATTCAGGTGCCCGCCATCCCGACGGTCGCAGCGCGATCAAAGAAATCGCCCGTCAGATTCTGACCATCGAGGAAATGACCGATTATGACCGCGGCGTTACCTTCAACGTCGGCCTGATCCAAGGTGGTACCGGCGTCAATGTGGTGCCGCGGCAATGCACCATCGAAATCGACATGCGTGTGTTGACGGCCGAGGATGGCGCCAAATTCAGCGAAAAAATCCTTGCCCTTCAGACCCATGACGCGGATGTGACACTGGATATTTCCGGTGGCATGAACCGGCCGCCCTATGGCCTCAACGAAGGTGGCGCGGCGCTTTTCGAGACCGCCCGCGAAGCCAGTCTCGAACATGGTTTGGATTTGCAATACACGGCGATCACCGGTGGCGGTTGCGACGGCAACTTCACCGGTGCCATGGGCATACCCACCCTCGACAGCATGGGCGCCGACGGCGATGGCGCCCACACCCTGCACGAGCATATCCTGGTTTCCTCCTTAGCGCCGCGGGCCAAAACCTGGATCAAGCTTTATGAACGCCTGAGCTGAAAGCCGGCGCGAGTTTGCCGATCCCGTCGCGCCCGATGGTATTTTATTGACCGCCTGCGTGATCAGCCTTGCGCGGCTCACCGCCCGTGATTATCGCGCTGCCGGCAATCATTCTTGGCAAACGAATGATTGCTGCGGGATAGATGTAGCCGAGAGCAATGATCGGTGTTTTTCGTGAACGAATACAACCGGCTAAATCGCTGACTTGGTGGACGCGCCGTCCGCCATTACAGGCCCGCTGCGGTAATGTGCGCAGAATTAATCTTGCGCAACATAGGCGGATGCGTTGAACTAAGGACCTCGATTTCTCTCCACGAGGCGGCAATGCACGCACCCAGCCCGGCAGAATATGCAAAAATCATGCGCCCCTATCATGACCAAGGGGTCAGCTTAGCAGCTAAAATTGGTAACCGCGGCCCGCTGCGCTGGGCGGCGGACGGTCAATTGCACCCTAGTATCCTGGCGGCTTATTGGGCGCATGGGTATTACATTTTCGAAGACGTCATTGGGGCCGACGAAATTGCGGCATTGCGACTTGATGCTGCCGATATCATTGAGCGGGCACCGGTTTCGCCGGATGCCACGGTTGATGCCAAAGGCCGACCCGCACATGGTTTAGACTATGGCAAGCCAGCCTATCGTCTGGCCAAACCTTTGGCCGATCCGTGGGGCGGCACTGACTTATTAGGTGGCCGCCATCCGACCAAAATGGTCGAACCAACACCGGCTGAGGGTGCCGCCGAATACGCCGTATTTTTGATTTACGGCATGTGCCAATCAATGCCGGCCGGTTTGCGGCTTTATGGCCACCCGCATCTTCTGAAGATTGCAGAGGGGATAAATGGCCCTGACTTCACCCCCTATAATGACGCTATTTTTGTCAAGCAACCGGGACTAGGTGGCTCGGTGTCATGGCATCAAGACGGCATCACCCATTGGGATTCGCCACATTGGGATGCCGGTATCCATGGCTTTAATTTTCAGGTGCAACTTTATCAAACGACACCTGCCAACGGGCTTTGGGTGCTGCCGGGAAGCCATAAACAAGGGCGCATTGATATCAAAGCCCTGGTTGCAGATAACGGCGGCAGCGACCGCTTGCCGGGCGCCATCCCCTTGGTTTGTGCCCCAGGCGACGTCACGATTGTGAATCGCCAGATGCTGCATGGCTCATTTGCCAATTACTCCGAAGACTTGCGCGTCTCGATCACCTTCGGCTTTCACCGCCGGACATCTGTTTTAGGGGCAAGGCCCGGCCTGAGCATGGCGGGCATAATCGACGTCTACGATGACGCCGTGATCTTTGATCGCTCGGCCGTGGTTCAGGTTGCGATTGATGCCCGCCGGCAGCATTTCCAAATGGAAAAGCCATATCGTTATCAGCCGTTTCTGGGCCGGGAGGACGAATTTCGTTTTACCCGGGAAACCCAAGAAACCGTCATCAAAGACTATTTCATGAAGGATTTGGCGATTTAACGCCGGCGGTCGGCGGCTGTGAATTCTTTTTCCGGAATCGCCGCATACCCCGGCACCCATCGTCAGGTGATCGGCGATACATAAGGTGATATCATCAACGATAATAGTTGTGCAACCATCACTGACAAGGATACGCGATGCCCAAAGGTTACATGATTAGCGCTCACCGCAGCCCTGCAAACCCCGAGAAAGCCACCGCCTATCGGGCATTAGCGATACCCGCCCTGGAAGCCATGGGCGGCACCTTCCTGGCCGCAGGCGGCCGCGTGGTTGCCAAAGAGAATGGCATTGAAGAGCGCACCATCATCATCGAGTTTGACAGCTTTGAGGCTGCTGTCGCAGCCTATGAAAGCGACGCCTACAAAGCTGCTTTGGCCGCACTCGACGGCGGCGCAGACCGCGATATCCGGTTAATCGAAGGCACCTGATCGCCGGCCACCCGCTTTTAGGGCGTCAAATATAAACTGCCGCCGCCGCGACCTGATTCTAAGATATCATGCGCCTCGGCGGCGTTCGCCAGGTCAACGCCCTGAAGTGCCGGTAAGACCAAAGCGCCCTGTTTGAATGACTTGAAGACCGCATCGGCCATGGTTTGATAAGCTGCCGGATCCTGGGTGTAATGAAACAGAATTGGCCGCGTGACGGTTAGTGATTTTGCCGCCAATTGTGACATCGCTAGGGGATCAACAGGCCCCGACGATTGGCCAAAATTGACCAGATGGCCACAAACCCCAAGCACCTCTAATGAATTTTGGAACGTCTTAGCACCAACCGAATCGTAAACTATATCAACGCCTTTGCCGTCGGTGATATCCCGCACGTCGGCGATGAAATCATCCTGGTCATATAGCAGCGCATGGGCGCAGCCGTAATCACTGGCAAGTGTGGCTTTTTCAGCTGAGCTAACGGTGCCGATGACACGCGCGCCAAGGGCATTTGCGTGTTGGCACAGCAAGCGACCGACTCCGCCTGTGGCGGCGGTCACAAGGATGGTCTGAGACGGCTGTAAAGCGGTGACTTTGTCGGTCAGCATCTGCACTGTCAGCAACCTGGAAAAATTCGTCGCCATCAATGCATCGGAAACAAAATCAGGTAATTTAATCGCCGCCTTTTCATCGACAACGCGGTGACTGGCATAGGCCCCGTAGCCGCTGGTGACATAGACCACGCGATCGCCGACGCTAAACCGTGTTTGGCCCGCACCGACGGCGTCGACCACCCCTGCGGCCTCTAATCCCGGGGTGCCGGGCAAGCGCAAGGTTTTGTACAAGCCCGTGCGCACGTAAATGTCGTGAAAATGCACACCGATCGCTGTTTGCCGGACCAAGATTTCATTGGCCCCGGGCGCCGCCACGCTGACGTCCTCCAAGCGCATGACGTCTGACGTGCCGTAGTCACGTAACACAATTGCTTTTGCCATTAACCCGTCTCCATCGGCAGCTCAGGGTCCATCGCCCATTCACTCATGGAATTATCGTAAATAAATAGCGCCGGAAAACCTAATTGATGAAGCACGAAAGCATCTAATGTCGCAGCGATACCACCGCCACAATAGTTCATGATTTTTTGCCCTGGAGAGATATTTTTATCTTTGAATACTTGCCACGCCTGAGGCGCCGGTATCAGCTTGCCGGATTCCCCATCGACCAGTTGATGAAAGGGAATGTTGCAACTGTTGGCGATGCGGCCACGGCGGCCGTAGCGTGGATTATCGCCGACATGAATATCTTCGGTTAGGGCATTAATCAGCACCGATGACGGATCTGCAATCGCCGCCAGAACGCTGCCTTTGCCGACAAAGATCCCGGGCTTGTATTCGGCCGTGAAATCAGCCGGCGCAAACACTGTGCTTGCCTGTTCGATCGGCAGGCCTAAGCGCTGCCATTCTGCGAAACCACCGTTCAGGATACTCACCTTCCGATAGCCAAGAACATACAGCATCCACCAAATGCGGGTTGCCCATTGCAGGCCAGTTCGCGCATATAAAACAATGTGGTAGGGGCTGCCAACACCAAGCGCCTGAAAGCGATCGGCAAGGCTTGTTAAGGTTGGCAATGTGAAACTATATGGGCTGTCCTGATCAGATAGATCATTTTGCAAATCAAGATACGCGGATTGCGGAATATGCGCCTTGGCATACTCGGCATAGCCACTGCCCACATCATATGGCTTTGAGGGATGGTCGTCGGTGTAATGCAGATAGGTGGTGCAGTCATAAATTCGCAGCGACGGGTTGCCGATCTGATCTTTCAACCAGTCGCATTCAACAATCGCTTCAGGGTGTCGCCACTGGATATCGGCAATGCCATTCTCGGGTGTTTGTGATGATGTAGACACTGACGGATACTCGCACTGTATTTGCAGAAAGGACAAAATTCAGGGGTAAGCTTGTCTCTATAAGCTGCTTGCGACAATGATAATCTGCCGCCGGCGCCGGCATCTTTGCTGCTGAAATTTTTTGACCTCGGCGGTTTGCTGTTGCAGCATTGTTGAAAGCGCGGTGCGGTTGCTGGGAGATGGCTGCATCGCAGGGAGGGAAATCATGGCCTATCAAAGTATCACCGTGCGCCCCTGCACAGCCAATATCGGTGCCGAGGTCGACGGCATCGATCTGTGCAAACCGCTTGGTAATCAACAGTTTCAAGAGTTACATGACGCCTGGATGGCACATCAGGTGTTATTTTTTCGCAATCAGCCCGTGACCGTCGAGCAACACAAAGCCCTTGGTCGTAAATTCGGCGATCTGCACATTCATCCAGGCTCACCGCCGCCGGATGGCCATCCGGAAATCCTGGTGGTGCATGCGGATGGAACCTCAAAACATGTTTCCGGCGAACGCTGGCATACCGATGTCTCCTGCGAAGCAGAGCCGCCGATGGGCAGCATTTTGCATCTTTGGCAAGTGCCTGAGGTCGGCGGTGATACTTTATTCGCCAGCATGTATGCTGCTTATGATGCCCTGTCGGAACGCATGAAAACCTACCTTGAGGGCTTGACCGCCGTGCATTCCGGCGAACAAGTCTACCGCGGCCGGTATGTGGCGCGCGGCGGCGACGATAGCCACAAAGTCTATCCGCAGGCCGTCCATCCGGTGGTCCGCACCCATCCGGTGACAGGCCGCAAAACGCTCTATGTGAATCGAAATTTCACCTCACACATCGTCGATCTGCCACGTGACGAAGGCAAAGCAGTCCTTGAATTGCTCTACCAGCACTGCGAGAAACCCGATTTTCAAACCCGCTTCAAATGGCAGCCTGACAGCATCGCGATGTGGGACAACCGCTGCGTTCAACATTTGGCGATTTGGGATTATTACCCGCAGGTAAGATCAGGCTATCGGGTGACCATCAAGGGTGATCGACCGAAATAAGCGGGCGCAAGCTTGCGCCCAAAGGCAATGGGGCCTGCGGCTGTGGCCGCAGCGCCCGACGCCATTTAACTGCTGGTCGTTTTGGTCGTGGTTTTTGGTTTTGGTGTAGCTGTTTCGGCGCTGCCGTCTGTTTTTGAATGGGTCCAACAGTTGCCGGCAAAGGCCGCCGCACTCGTGAAGGATAGCCCCATGGCGACAGCACTTGCCAAGGCAATATGTTTTGCATGTTTCATATGCTTAAATCCTCATAAATGAACCGAATAAACGAGATGGGCGCATGGCCCGAAATAACAAGTCCACGGCCAGGATTTTGCCGGTACATGCGTCAGCACGACGCGCGCGACGGCTTGCCGGCAGGCCAGGGTAAGCAATGCCGACAACAGAGATCACGTGGGAGTTAAAAAATGAGCAGATTATTCGGTGAAATTCGGCAAATCGGCATTGTTGTCCGCGACATTGAGAAAGCCATGGCGCATTGGGCGGATGTGTGTGGCATTGGGCCATGGTTTTATGTCGATAAATTACCGATCACGTCATTCCGCTATTGCGGACAGCTGGTCGATGATTTTCATATCTCGGTCGCGCTCGCCAATTCCGGTGCCTTGCAGCTGGAATTAATTCAACAGCGCGGCGACGGTCCCAGCATGTATCAAGATTTCTTAGCCGCAGGCCACGAGGGCATGCAGCACTGGTCAAGCTGGCCAAAAGACTATGATCGGCGCTTACAAAACGCCCTCGCCAATGGCTATGAAATCGGCCAGCAGGGCGAAAGTCCACGCGGCCGCTTCGTCTACCTCTATGATGAAGGCCACCCCAGAACAGTGATCGAAATGGCCGAACTGACCGCCGAACGGCAGGCTATTTTTGGAGCCATTGAGGCCGCCAGTGTCGACTGGGATGGTCAAGACCCGATCCGCCGCACCTGGCCAACCGGTTAACCGACCTGGGCGGCAATCAAGCGGCCATTAACCAGCGTTCATGGCCGGATAGTCGGTATAGCCTTCGCGGCCGCCACCATAAAAGGTGGGCCGATTATACGGTGTTAGCGCGGCCCCAATGCGGAGCCGTTCCGGTAAGTCCGGATTGGAAATGAAATATCGGCCAAATGCGATCGCATCGGCATCACCCTTTGCCAGCATCGCAGTAGCGCTGTCGCGGTTAAAGTTGCCGGCGGCAATCAGAACACCATCCCACATGGCGCGGAAAAGCTCTGCGGCCGACGGCACATTTTGATGGTCAACATCGCGTTGACCGGCACCGCTCGCCCGCGGTTCGATCAAATGCAGATAGGCCAGATCAAGCGTATTCAGCTGCTTGATCAAATGACTGTACAGCGGCATGGGATCATCCTCACCGCTGTCATTGGCAATGCCAAATGGCGACAATCGAATGCCCACCCGCCGGCTGCCGCAAACTGCGTTGATGGCTTTTGTGACCTCCAGCACAATGCGGCAGCGATTTTCAATCGAGCCACCATAAACATCGGTTCGCTGGTTGCTTCGGGTCTGTAGGAATTGTTCTAACAAATAGCCATTGGCGGCATGAATTTCGACGCCATCAAATCCGCCTTCCAGGGCGCAACGTGCCGAATGGGCATAGCGTTCAGCCAGGCCGGCAACCTCGGCGGTCGACATCGCCCGCGGCGTCGGCAGGTCGGCGCGTGAGAAGTCCGGCAATAACACCTTACCTGCTGCGGCAACCGGCGATGGTGCCAGTGGCGCGCCGCCGTCCGGTTGGTAAAGCGGATGCGATAACCGGCCCATGTGCCACAGCTGTAAATAAATTTTGCCGCCTTTAGCATGCACCGCCTGAGTGATCAGCTTCCAGGCCGCAACCTGCTCCGCGGTATGCACGCCAGGGGTGCACGGCGCACCACGACCATCGTCGGAAATCTGCGAGGCTTCGGCGATAATAAAGCCGCCTTCGCTGGCCCGCTGGCCATAATATTCAGCCATCATTTCATTGGCGTTATGGCCGGGAACATTGGCACGCATGCGGGTCAAAGGGGCCATTACAACACGGTGCGAAAGGGCCAAATCACCAATCGAAATTGGTGTGAAAAGATCAGTGTCGTGCATTTCAATTACTTTCCTTGTTTATTGCGTTGCCGTGATGCCAAAGACCACATCACCGACAATAATATATTTGGCGATGGGGCTTGCTTGCGCAATCACAGACCGTCGCCCCTTGGAGGCAGTATTGCCTGGGCGGTTATGAAATCACCGCCGCCCGATCGGCGGCGACGGTCCGCTGATAGGACGGCAATGCGGTCATGCGATCAAAAAACGCCTGTGCATGCGTTGGCAGCTCGTCGCTCACTGAGCGGCGATAGCCGCGCATAACATAACAATTGCTTATGTCGGCAGCGCTCATCTCGTTGCCCAGTAAATACGGCCGATCACTTAACGCTTGATCAAGTGCTTGCATGCTCAAACGGGCCCGCCGCTGCATTTCAGCAATCACCTCGTCAAGCGGCGGATTGAACTCACGGCGGTGGTTGGTCATCTCGCCGAGCGGGCGCGAAAAGGTCGCTTCGGCAAACCAACACCACTGCAAATAAAGCGGATAATCCGGCGATGCCAGGCCAGGCTGTAGCTTACCGTCGCCATATCGATCCAAGACGTATTGCATCATCGCACAGGATTCAAACATGGTCATGTCACCATCGATCATGACCGGCACTTTGCCGACCGGGTTCAAGGCCCGCCATTCCGGTGAAGCGCGATAAGCGGCCGAAAAATCCACCGGGATAACCTCATAGGGCAGCCCCAGTTCCTCACAAACCCAGATCACTCGAAAGGCCCGCGTTACCGGCGCATGATAGATTTTCAGCATTGCAAAAACTCCCCTTGTCGCTGCCGCTGACAGCCATGTGGCAAAGGGTAATACTTTTGTGATGATTTCACAAAAAATTCTCATCACCTTAAAACCTCAGGTGCGCCGCGCCACACCATAGGCTGGTGTTATCGACAATTTACCGGCAGTGTCGATAAACTACCGGACGGTAAATCGCGCCCTGTCAATACTTAGGAAAGTCCAACCATGGTTCCAACACCTGCGTTTCAACCCCTTTTGGGACGCCGCGTCATCGACGTGACGCAAGTTCTTGCCGGGCCCTATTGCAGCTATCAGTTGGCCTTGCTTGGTGCTGAAGTGATTAAGATCGAATTACCGGACGGCGGCGATTGGAGCCGCAGCAACGGCCCGGAAAGTTCATCTGATTCAACAGGCTATACGCTGCCGTTTGTGACCCAGAACAGCGCCAAAAAATCGGTCACCCTTAATCTAAAAAAACCCCGTGCAGTTGCTGCCTTGCGGGCATTAATTGCCAGCGCCGACGTGATGGTCGAAAATTTTAAACCCGGCACCGCTGCCAAGCTGGGCATCGCCTATGATGATGTAAAGCAACTTAATCCGCGCTTGGTGTACGCCTCGCTCTCGGCCTTTGGTCACGACGGCCCGCTTAGCCGGCGGCCGGCATATGATCATATTATCCAGGGCATGTCGGGGATTATGCACACAACCGGCACCCCCACCAGCGTTCCCAATAAAGTCGGCAGCCCGTACATCGACTATGCCACCGGCCTCATGGGCGCTTTTGCGGTGGTCAGCGCATTGATGGAGCAAATGCGCAGCGGTGTCGGTCAATATGTGGATGTGGCCATGCTTGATACGGCAATGTTATTGATGGCATCGCTTACCGTCGCCACCGCCGCCACCGGCCAATCGCCGCCGCCAACAGGCAATGAAGCTTTCAGCGGCTCACCTGCTTCCGGCACCTATCAAACCCGTGCAGGCATGGTCATGCTGGCCGCCAATACCGAGCCGCAATTTCAACGCCTGTGCGCGGCCATTGAGCGCTCTGATTTGCTGCAGGATGAGCGTTTTGCGACGCCTGCCCAACGGCAGCAAAACAAGGCTGCCTTGCACGCCGAATTTGCCGCTGTTTTCGCCGCCCAATCAGCTGCCCATTGGGAAACAATCCTGGCCGAGGCAATGGTCCCGGCAGTGCGCATCCGGCAGTTAGACGAGGTCTTATCAGAGCCGCAATTGGCAGCCCGTGGCGTATTGCAACCGGTCACGTTAGCCGATGGCCAGAGCATTGCCGTGCCAAGCCTCGGCTTTAAGGCAAATGGCCAAGTCATCGCCCCGCAAGCACCGCCGCCGCGCTTAGGTGCTGACACCGATGAGGTTTTAACGGCCCTGGGTTTAGACGTTGCGGCATTGCGCGCCGACGGCGCAATTTGAGCTGAAAAGACTGCGGCAGCGCTAGGCGCTGCCGCAGAAGAATGTTTGGATGTTCTCGAAAGATCGCTGCTTAGCTGGTGGTGGTCCAACCCGAGACAGCCTTCACTTCGAGGAATTCCATGAACCCATGGACGCCGCCCTCACGGCCGTTCCCGGACTGTTTATAGCCGCCAAAGGGGCTGCCCGGTGCCCGGCCTGCGCCATTCACTTGTACCATGCCGGCACGCAGTTGCCGCGCCACCCGTTGAGTCCGTTCATTATCACCACTTTGAACGTAATCCGTTAGGCCATAACTGGTATCGTTGGAAATGGCGACAGCATCATCCTCATTATCAAACGGGATAATCGATAACACCGGGCCAAAGATTTCTTCACGGGCAATTTGCATATCGTTGTTGACGTCGGCAAATACCGTTGGCCGCACAAAATATCCACGATTGAAACCTTCCGGACGACCGGTCCCACCGGCGACTAAGCGGGCACCCTCATCAATCCCGGCTTGGATCAATGCTTGTACCTTGTCGAATTGGACCTCGGAAACCAGCGGGCCAATATGGTTGCCGTCGTCACTTGGCTGGCCGACCTCGGTTGCTTCGGCTGTTTGGCGCGCAACTTCGACGGCATCATCATAGACCGAGCGTTCAACCAACATCCGGGTCGGCGCATTACATGACTGCCCGGTGTTATTGAAGCAATGCAGTGCCCCGCGCTTCACGGCCCGGGCAACATCACAATCCGCAAAAACGATATTGGCACCCTTGCCGCCCAGTTCCAGGGAAACCCGCTTAACTGTTTCAGCGGCAGCTTTGGTCACGGCAACACCGGCCCGGGTGGAGCCTGTGAAGCTCATCATATCAATATCGGGATGGTGGCTCATCGCCTCACCGACGGTTGGTCCGTCACCATTAACCAGGTTGAAAACCCCTTTTGGAAAGCCTGCTTCATGGACCATTTCAGCAAACAAAAGTGAGGACATGGGTGCGATTTCAGAAGGCTTTAAAACCACTGTGCAGCCGACACCAATGGCGGGAACCACTTTCAGCGTGACTTGGTTCATCGGCCAGTTCCAAGGTGTGATCAGGCCACAGACGCCAATGGCTTCATGGATGATATATTCATCCGGCGTATCTTCCCGAAGCTGCCCTTCGTAGGTGAATTCTTTGAGGGCGCGGATGAAGGCTTTGATGTGACCAAGACCTGCCGCCGCCTGTGCATTGGTCGCCAATTTCATCGGCGCACCCATTTCAGCCGAAATAGCTTCCGCCATCTCAGGCATGCGGTTTTTATAAATGTCGGCAAGTTTTTCAAGCAAAGCGAGCCGCTCTTCAGCAGCTGTTTGGCTCCAACCGGCGAAAGCTGCACGGGCAGCAGCGACCGCCGCATCAACATCGGCCTGACCGCCTAAAGAAATAACCGCATACGGGCTTTCATCGGCAGGATTAATAACCTCAAAATTATGTGCTTTGGCTGGCGCAACCCAGGCGCCATCAATATAAAACTCCGTTTTCTGCAGCATCTTCAATTCCCCTTCCTGTCCTCATCGTGCGGGCCGGCCGACGCCATGCCCTAAATGTGCCGAATAGCTTGTTGTATAGATGAGTTATCACGATCATAAATGCAATGGCCGGGCGCACAGGTCGCACCAAGCGACGATCATAGAGGCTCACTTACTTGTTTGCCAATGCCTCAATACGTGCCGCCAGGGGCGCTCCCAAAGGCGAGTCTTTTGGCAGTTTGGCGAGCAAACGCTGCCAATACTCGCGCGCCGCCGTGCCGCGACCTGCGCGGGCCGCAATTTCGCCAAGGAAAAACAACGCCCGAGGATGGTCTGCATCAAGCGCTTCAATACGGCCAATCAAATCGGCAAAGCCCGCCGGAAAACCCGCTTCTAACGGCGTTGTCGCCAATAAGGCTTCTGACCAAGCAACCAAAATATCGGTCCGTTCAGGGGCCAGTCGCGCCGCCTGCTGAAACGCTTTTACCGCAGCCGGAAAGCGTTCCATCACCATGTAGGAGCGGGCCAATCTTAGCCAGCCTTGAAGATCATCAGGTGCCGCTTTTAGCCGTGCGGCCAATCCGGCCACCATATTTTCAATCTGCTGTTGTTGCGCCAAGGCTTCGGCCGCCTGTGCACGCTCGGCCGCGCGGCCGCTATACGGCTGGTCAGCCTGCCCAGGGCGTCCCAATTGCCAATAACTGAGCGGCGCGCCAAGCAGCAAAATTACCGTCAACAGCGCGATGAGCATCAGGCGCTGGCGATAACTTGCCGTCACAGCTGCCGGATCAGCTGCCCGGTTAGCTGCCTGGTTAGCTGGCGGATTAGCTGTCGTGGCGGCGGTATCAGCGCTCAGCATGCGGCGCTCGACCTCCAGCTTAGCGGCAAGATAGGTGTCCTCCTGTAACCGTCCGGCGCTGCGCTCACGGGCTAATTCGGCAAGTTGATCCTTATAAATCAACAACGCCGCAGCCGCCGCCGACGCCGGCGCCGAAGACTGCCGAAAAACGCCTAATGCCAGCATCACCAAAACCAGCGCCAACAAGACAACGGCCAGGATCCAAAAAAGCATTATTGCGGCCCCTGGTCAGCCGCTGTCAGGCTTTTAATCCGCGCCTGCTCAGCAGCGCTTAACGGCGGCAATGCGGTCACCGGGCGACGCCGACGGACCCAAATAATACCACCAAAGCCAAGCAACAAAATCACCCCCGGGCCGGTCCAAAGAATCAGCGTCGAGGCTTTGATCGGTGGTGACAGCAGCACATAATCGCCATAACGCGCAGCGATATAGGCAAGCGCCGCACGATCATCATCACCGGCCTGCAAGCGTTCCCGTAACACCAGGCGTAAGTCCCGTGCCAAATCGGCATCGCTGTCGTCAATTGATTGGTTTTGGCACACCAAACAGCGCAGCTCCTGGCTGAGGTTTCGAGCCCGCGCCTCCAGGGCCGGGTCGCTCAACCTTTCATCAGGGCGCACCGCCAACGCCGGTGAGCCGCCGCTGACGCCGATCACAAAAATCAGCACCACGACAGCCAATTTAGCGTGAAGCTTTGCCGCCGGCATCACTGGTTTGCCTGCTGCAATGCCTGCCATCTCGGTAAAATTTCTTCGGCAACGACAGCCGCCGTCAGGGGACCGACATGGCGATAGCGGATGCGTCCGCCGGCATCGACCAAATAGGTTTCCGGCACCCCATAGACACCCCAATCGATGGCTACCCGGCCGTCACGATCAACCCCAATCTGGCGATACGGGTCGCCTAATTCAGCAAGCCAAGCACGGCTTGCTTGTGGATCGTCTTTATAACTCAGGGCCAGCACCTCAACATCGGCGCGGGCCGCTAACCGCATGATGATTGGATGCTCTACCCGGCACGGACCGCACCACGAGGCAAACACGTTCAGCATCTTTGGCTGACCGCCGAAGTCAGCGGTGCTGAGTCCCTTTTTGCCAGGGTGAAGGGCGGGCAGGGCAAAATCCGGGACGGGTCGATCAATCATCGCCGACGGTACGGCGCTGGGATCAAGATCAAGACCACGATAGAAAAAGCCGCCAATAATCAACAGCACCAAAACAGGCAGCGCGAACAACAGCCGGTTCATGATCCGGCCTCCGTGCGCAGTTCTGCCACCTGCTTGCGGCGGGCCGGTGCGCCCACCCGCAAGCGCCGATCGCTAAGCGATATCGCACCCCCTCCGGCCATCATCAAGATACCTGCCCACAGCCACGGCACCAGGGGATTAAAATACAATCGCACCACCCAGGCTTGAGCGGGTTTCGATGCAGCAGCGGCGGAACCGGCGGTCTGACCACGATTAAGCAGCTCGGCAGGTTCGATCACAGCATATAGATCACCCCAAAAAGTCGACCGGATAGCAGCTTCGGTGGTGACCATGGATTGCACCGTATAAGTGCGTTTTTCCGGATGGAGAACGGTCACAAATCGGCCATCGGCATCACGTACCGTCAACTGGCCAACCAAAGCTTGGTAGTTAGGCCCGGCCTTTTGGCCAACCTCATCCAAGGTCACGCTATAGCCGGCCACTTGGAATTGATCGCCTGGATGGGCAGCCTCAATCACCTCGGTTTTCCAAAAACTGTCGCCAACCATGCCGCAAATCATCACCGCCAGGCCAAGATGTGCCAAGCTCATCCCATGGGCGGCCCGCGGCAGGCCTGTCACGCGGGCCAAGGTCCGCGACCAATCGCCATCCCTGAAAGCTTGCCCAAGGCCGACTCTTTGGCCCCATTCGATCGCCACCCCGGCGGCCAACCACGCTGCAAAAGCAATCCCAATGACAGCCCCAATCGGACCGCCGTCGCGCCACCACCAAACCAATAAAGCGGCAGCCAGCGCAGTCAGCGCGGCGCCCCATAAGCGCCCTAAGACACCAGCCAAATCGGCACGTTTCCATGGCAGCAGCGGGCCAATCGCCGCCAGCACCACCAGCGGCATCATCAAAGGCACGAACGTGGCATTAAAATAGGGGGCGCCGACCGACACTTTGGGACCGTCAAGCGCATCTAAGAACAGCGGATATAAAGTCCCTAAAAGGACTGTTGCGGTTGCTGTTGTCAACAGCAGATTGTTCAACACCAAGCCACCTTCTCGGCTAATCGGGCGGAACAAGCCACCTGCTTGCAGGGCCGGTGCCCGCCAGGCAAAAAGCCCTAAGGCACCGCCGGTTGCCAGCACCGTCAAAATCAGAATGAAGACGCCGCGTTCAGGGTCTGTGGCAAAGGCATGGACCGATGTCAGCACCCCCGAGCGAACCAGGAACGCGCCCATCAAGCTTAACGAGAAAGCCAGGATCGCCAATAAAATTGTCCACGCCTTCAAAGCATCACGTTTTTCGGCAACGCTGGCCGAATGCAACAGCGCGGTGGCCGCCAGCCAAGGCATGAAACTGGCATTTTCAACCGGGTCCCAAAACCACCAACCCCCCCAGCCAAGTTCATAATACGCCCACCAACTGCCAAGGCCGATGCCAAGCGTTAAAAACACCCAGGCGACCAAAGTCCAGGGCCGTACCCAGCGCGCCCAGGCCGGATCGCCCCGGCCATCCAGCAAGGCGGCGACAGCAAAGGAGAATGCGACCGACAGGCCAACATAGCCGAGATATAGCATCGGCGGATGGAAGGCCAAACCTGGGTCTTGCAATAGCGGGTTTAGATCGCGGCCATCAAGCGGCGCCGGCAAAAGCCGCTCAAACGGGTTTGAGGTCAAAATGATGAACAGCAAAAAGCCCACACCGACCAGTGCTTGAACGCCCAACACCCGAGCCTTCAGGCGGTCAGGAAGGTTTTGCCCAAAAACCGCAATCGCCATCCCAAATAATGCCAACACCGTTACCCATAACAGCATTGAGCCTTCGTGATTGCCCCAAACACCTGTCACTTTATACAGCATCGGCATCAGCGAATTTGAATTGGCGGCAACATTTGCAACCGAGAAATCGGAGACGATATGGGCATGGCTTAAGGCCACGAAAGCAACCGCCAAGCAGCCCAGATGGGCGATGGCGGCAGGGCCGCTGACGGCCATCAAGAGCGCATTATTTCGACCCCCGCCAAGCAGCCCCAAACCGGCTTGGACGACGGCGACAAACAGCCCCAGTATCAGCGCGAAATGACCAAGCTCGACGATCATTTCTCAGCTCCTTGGCCGCCCTGCCAGTTACCGCTGCGTTTCAGCGCTTCGGCAACTTCCGCCGGCATATAGTTTTCATCATGCTTGGCCAATACTTCGGAGGCGATGAAGACCCCGTTTTCAACCCGGCCTTCGGCAACCACACCCTGACCTTCACGGAACAGATCCGGCAGGGCGCCGGCGAAACGAACCGCCAGCGAACTGGCACCGTCGGTAACTCGGAACTGCACACTTAGCCCCTCGCCGGTCGGCTGCACGCTGCCTTCTTCGACCAACCCGCCAAGACGGATCCGCTGGCTGGCCGGCGGCGCTTTCGCCGCAATTTCCGATGGGCTGAAGAAAAACACTAAATTTTCCTCGAATGCCGATAGCACCAAAGCGACGGCCAATGACAAAAGGCCGATGCCGCCAAGCGCAAACAGCAACCGTTTACGCTTCGCTTTCATCATGCCCTCCTGAGCCATCTTGGCGGTCAGCTTGGCGGTCACGGCGGCGGCCCAGACCCAGCCTCTCAAGGGCCGTCAGCTCAGCTTGTTGGCGGCGCAGCTCATGCCAAGCCTGCACCGCAAAGACAAGCAACAACAGCGCCACGACCCCATAGGCCGGCCAGACAAAGTAAGCATATCCACCCATGTCCAGAAAATGATCCATCCTAGGTTTCCGCCGCCAGCAATTTCAGCACCTGCACTCGGCGGCTTAACAGCCGCGCCCGCATCCGCAAGATCACCACCACCAGAAAATAGGCTTTCATCCCTGCCGCCATCAGCAACAGCGGCAATAACATCGACGGGTCAATCGCCGGCCCGGACATTTTAATCACGCTGGCCGGTTGGTGCAGGGTATTCCACCAGTCGACGGAGAATTTAATGATCGGCACATTAATCATGCCGACCAGTGCCAGAACAGCGGCTGCCCGGGCACCACGTTCCCGGTTATCAAAGGCTTGCGACAGCGCGATATAGCCAAGGTATAAAAACAACAGGATCAGCATCGAGGTTAAGCGCGCGTCCCAGACCCACCATGTGCCCCACATCGGCTTGCCCCAGAGGGAACCTGTGATCAGCGCAGCGGCGGTGAACGCCGCCCCCAAAGGTGCTGCTGCCTGGGCAAAAATATCTGCAAGTGGATGCCGCCAAATCAGAAAACTTGCGCTGGCCGCCGCCATCGCCACATAAACAAACAGCGCCATCCAGGCGGCCGGCACGTGGACATACATGATTCGCACCGTCTCACCCTGTTGGTAGTCGGCCGGTGAGGCCAGCAACGCAAAATACAACCCAACCAGCAGCAAGCCGGCAGCAAGCGCCGTCATCCACGGCAAAATCATGGCGGCAACGGCCATGAAACGCGCTGGATTTGCAAAGCGGTGAAACATCTCGTCTCTCTTGCCTCAGGTCATCGCTTGGCGCAGCGCCGCAGCTGTCGCCCAAGGTGCCAATGCGGCTGCAACCGCTGCTGCCGCACCAAGCAATAATAAGTGTGGTCGGCTGCTGCCCATCGATACCGCAGCATCAATCGCCCCAACCCCGAAAATAAGAACCGGCACTGCCAACGGCAAGACCAGGAGTGCAACTAAAATGCCGCCACGACGGGCACCAATTGTCAGGGCGGCGGCAATCGCACCAAGTAAACTTAACGTCACAGTCGTTAACCCTAAGGCCAGCAACATGACCCCGAGGGCAACCGCCGGTAAATTCAACAGCAACCCTAAAATAGGTGCCAGTATGATCATCGGCAAGCCAGTGGTCAGCCAATGGCCAAGGCATTTAGCAAGCACCAAAAACTCCACCGGCAGCGGCGACAGGAGCAGCTGCTCTAAGGTGCCGTCGTCGAAGTCCTGCTGAAACAAACGGTCAAATGACAACGTTGCCGCCAACAACGCCGTAACCATCAAAACGCCGCCTGAAATGGGGCCAAGAATTGCCGGATCAGGGCCAATGGCAAGCGGGAAAAGCGCCACAACGACGATAAAAAACATCAATCCCGTGGCCGCGTCGGCGCCTTGCCGGACACTCAGCCGCAAGTCGCGCTTCATAACTGCGACAAAGGCGCGCATTACCAGCCCTCACCACCGCCGGCAACAAGCAGATCATTGCCCGCCGGTTGAAAATCATCTAGCCGCACCCTGCGACACTTGGCGCTTAAGCTCAATTCCACATGGGTTGCCAAGACGACCCCGCCGCCGCGCCGGCAATGATCGTCAATCGCCGCCGTGATTGCCGTTTGACCAAAGCGATCAAGGCCAACTGTTGGTTCATCCAATAACCACAGCGGTGCCGGCGCCACCAGCAGCCGTACCAGAGCTAGCCGCCGCCGCTGCCCGGATGATAAGAACCGTGCCGGTAGGTCGGCGACCGCCGTCAGACCCAAGGCGTCCAGCGCGTCGCTGATCGCCGCCGGTGCCGCCCCCCAAACATCCCCCCAAAAGGTTAGGTTCTCGCGGCAGCTGAGCGCTGGGTTAATCGCTTCTGCGTGGCCAACATAACGCACATGATCTATGCGCTCGCCAGGGCCCTGCCATGTAAGCGCCCCGGATAGCGGAGCCAACAGCCCCGCAAGCAAGCGTAAAAGGCTTGATTTTCCGCTGCCGTTTTGGCCCTCCAGAAAGACCACGTCGCCACTTGCCACCGCCACATCTAAGCTGGCGAAAACCAACCGCTCTGCGCGCAAGCAACTGAGGGCGTGACCGCTCAAGCGGAACTCTGGATAGTGAAACATGGGCTTCATATACGCGCCACCTTTGCCGTCGTCCAGCGTCGCACTAGACAGCGGCGTTACGTGCGCTAAAGTGCCGCTCCCACCGATGGAGTATGACACTATGACTGTTGCCCCCGCTTCAACCGCTCTCATGCGTTTTAAAGTTTTGGATCTCACTCGCGTTCGCGCCGGCCCCACCTGTGTTCGACAATTGGCCGATTGGGGCGCAAACGTGATTAAAATCGAGGCCCCTGTTGACCCTGCCGGCGGCGACAGTATGGGCGGCCCGCGCCATGGCTCCGATTTTCAAAATTTGCATCGAAATAAGCGCGCCCTCAGCCTGAATTTGAAAGATCCGGAAGGTTTGGCGATTTTTAAGCGTCTTGCCGCCGATGCCGATGTCATTGTCGAAAATTACCGACCCGATGTGAAAACCCGCTTGGGGATCGATTATGAGACCTTAGCCAAGGATAATCCGCGCCTGGTCTATGCCAGCATCTCAGGGTTTGGCCAAGATGGCCCCTATGCAAAACGTCCCGGTTTTGACCAAATTGCCCAAGGCATGGGCGGTTTAATGTCGATCACCGGCGCACCTGGTGAGGGGCCGATGCGAGTCGGTATTCCGATTGCCGATCTCTGTGGCGGGCTATTTGCCGCGCAAGGTATTTTCATTGCCCTGCTGGAACGCGAAGAATCAGGCAAAGGTCAGTGGATCCACACCTCACTGCTGCAAGCCCAAATCTTTATGCTCGACTTCCAAGCGTCTCGCTGGACCATGAGCGGAGAAGTCGCCGGACAGGCTGGCAATAACCATCCAACCAGTATCCCAACAGGGGCGTTTAAAACCACCGATGGCTACATTAACTTGGCCGTCTCCGGCGGGGAAATTTGGCAACGCTGCGCCAAGGTCTTGGAGCGTGAAGATTTGATCACCAATCCTGACTATGCCAGTGGTGGCGACCGATCCCGTAACCGCGATACCTTGAACGCGATTATTCAGGACATTCTATTGCATAAATCCAGTGCCGAATGGGTTAAAGCTTTCAACGCCGCCGGCGTGCCATGTGGGCCGATCTATGCCATCAATGAAGTTTTCGAGGACCCGCAAGTAAAGCATTTGGGGATGGCTAAAACGGTCCATTCACCGAATATCGGCCGTGATATTGACTTGATTAACCAACCGATCACCATGAGCCGGACACCCACATCAATGACTCGCTACCCTCCCGATCCGGGCGAGCAAAGCGATGAAGTGCTCTCGGAACTTGGCCTATCAGCTGCCGAGATCGCCGATCTGCGCGACCGCCGTATCATTTAAATACCGCATTTATAGTCTGGAGTTCTTTTACGATGAGTATCGATACCGACCGCATTTTAACGTCGCGTGACGGCAGCTGCCTAACCATTACCTTCAATAACCCCCACAAGCTGAACGCCATGTCGAAAGATATGTGGCTCGCCGCCGCCGACATCTTAGAGGCCGCAGGCAAGGATGATTCCGTTCGCTTGGTGATCTTGACTGGGGCCGGTGATCGGGCCTTTGTGGCCGGCGCCGATATTTCCCGTTTTGCCGATGAGCGCAGTAACTTTGAGGCTCAGCTTGATTATGGCCGTGCTGTCGAAGCCATGCACATAGCGTTGAAAAATGTCCGCAAACCAACCATCGCCCGGGTCAACGGTTACTGCATCGGCGGCGGCTTGGCGATTGCCATTGATTGCGATCTGCGCTTGGTTTCCGATAAGTCGACCTTTGCCGTGCCGGCGGCAAAATTAGGTCTTGGCTATGCGGCCGGCGGAATTCGTACCCTACGGGAATTGGTCGGCCCGTCTTTTGCCGCCGAGATTTTTTATACCGCCCGTCAATTCAGCGCCGAAGACGCCCGCATCATGGGCTTGGTGAACCGCGTTGTGCCGGAAGCCGAATTAGAAGATTTGGTCGCTGACTACGTTCGCCGGATCACCGAAAACGCCCCCTTGACCATCGCTGCCGCGAAACAAGCGATCATCGAGCTGGGCAAGCCTGACGCCAATCAAGATCTGGATCTTTGCCAGACTTTGGTTGAAACCTGTTTTTCCAGTGACGACTATCAGGAAGGCCGCTTAGCCTTCATGGAAAAACGCAAACCAAATTTTCAAGGCCGCTAAACCTGTTTACGCGGGGCCGCCGAAGTTACGTTAGTAGCCAAGTCGGCCCCGAAACGGCACGCCGGTGAGCACGCTGATCAAATGCCCGGCCATCACAAAGGCCGCCACCAGAGCAAGCATCTGAATCAAGGTCAGCGGCAGCCATTGGGGCCGGCCATGTTGGCGTGGCTTGCGCTGCTGCCAATTGGCCAGCGCAAAAATCCCAACAGCGAGCACCAAAATCCCCAAAGGTGTTGCAACATCACTCATGGCAGGTGCCAAAAAAACAGGGCCGTGTGACCACGGCCCTGCGCTTCGTCATGCTGTGCAAAGAGTTTACGCCGCGGTGGCAAGATTGCGCAGCACGTAGTGCAAAATGCCGCCATTGCGGTAGTAATCAACTTCATCGGCGGTATCGATCCGGCACAGCAAGGTGATATCTTTGCTGCTGCCGTCGGCAAATGTGATCTTGCAGTGAACATCCATGCCGGGTTTAAAGCCATCCTTTAAGCCGGTCAGATCAAAGCTTTCATTGCCTGTTAAGCCGAGGGTTTCACGGTTATCACCGCCCTTGAACTGTAATGGCAGCACACCCATGCCAACCAGGTTTGAGCGATGGATCCGCTCAAAGCTTTCGACGATGACAGCTTTTACACCAAGCAAGCGTGTGCCCTTGGCGGCCCAATCACGAGACGACCCTGTGCCATATTCTTTGCCGCCAATGACCACCAATGGCACGCCTTCGTCTTGATAGCGCATGGCTGCATCATAGATCGACATTTGATCGCCCGATGGGGTGTGTTTGGTTTGCCCACCGGTGACATTATTCAGCATCTCATTGCGCAACCGAATATTCGCAAAAGTGCCGCGCATCATCACCTGGTGATTGCCGCGACGGGCCCCATAGGAGTTAAATTCCTCCGGTCGAATTTGCCGCTCCAACAGGTAGTCACCGGCCGGACCATCTTTGGCGATGTTGCCGGCGGGCGAAATATGGTCGGTGGTGATCGAGTCACCAAGAACCGCCAATTCACGAGCCCCATGGACATCCTCAATGTCACCGATTTCCATCGACATACCTTCAAAATACGGCGGGTTCTGGACATAGGTTGAGCCGTCATTCCAATCGTAGGTCAAACCACCGGAAGTCGGCACGGCCTGCCATTCGTCGCTGCCGTCAAACACATTGGCATACCGTGCCCGGTACATTTCCGGGCTCAGATTGGCCAGGATGGTTTCTTCGACCTCCCGGTTTGAGGGCCAGATATCGCGCAGATAGACAGGGTTGCCGTCACGATCTTCGCCCAGGGCATCGCGGCTGACATCAATGTTCATGTTACCGGCAATCGCATAGGCGACGACCAGTGGCGGCGAGGCCAGGTAATTGGCCCGGCTCAATGGGTTGACCCGCCCTTCGAAGTTACGATTGCCTGACAGCACCGAGGCGGCAAACAAGTCATTTTCTTCGACCGCCTTCATCACCGCATCATTGACCAAGCCGGAGTTACCGATACAGGTCGTGCAGCCATAGCCAACCAGGTTAAACCCAAGCGTATCGAGGGCATCTTGCAAGCCGGCGGCAACCAAATAATCAGTCACCACTTGGCTACCCGGTGCCAGCGATGTTTTCACCCAAGGCTTGACCGTCAAACCCTTGGCAACCGCATTGCGGGCGACCAGCCCGGCGGCAAACAGCACCGCTGGATTCGAGGTATTGGTGCAGCTGGTGATGGCGGCAATCACAACCGCCCCATCGGTCAATTCATAGTCGGCACCGGCAACCGGGAAAGTCTGTGGGCTGCGACCGGCAAGATCTTGCAAGGTACCGGCAAATGAGCTGGCGGCGTCTTTTAACAGAACCCGGTCCTGCGGCCGCTTCGGTCCCGCCAAGGACGGCTCAACATGGGACAAGTCCAGCGATAAGGTATCGCTGAAAACCGGATCAGGGGCATCGGCGCTGCGCCACATGCCTTGTGCTTTGGCATAGGCTTCGACCAAGGCGACAAGATCATCGTCGCGGCCCGTAAAGGCCAAGTATTTGATCGTTTCCTCGTCAATCGGGAAAAACCCACATGTGGCCCCATATTCCGGTGCCATGTTGGCGATTGTGGCACGGTCGGCAAGCGACAATTGATCCAGGCCTGGGCCATAAAATTCAACGAATTTGCCGACCACACCTTTGGCCCGCAACATTTGTACGACGGTCAAGACAACGTCAGTTGCAGTGGTCCCTTCCGGTGCTTTGCCGGTCAGCCGGAAACCGACCACATCGGGGATCAGCATTGATACCGGTTGACCCAGCATCGCTGCCTCGGCCTCGATGCCGCCGACACCCCAGCCAAGCACCGCCATGCCGTTGACCATGGTGGTATGGCTATCGGTGCCAACCAAGGTATCGGGATACGCGATGGTGACGCCGTCTTCTTCTTTGGTCCAGACAGTTTGCGCCAAATATTCCAGGTTCACTTGGTGGCAAATGCCGGTGCCCGGCGGCACAACGCGGAAATTACGGAAAGCTTCCGAGCCCCAGCGTAAAAACTCATAACGCTCGCCGTTACGTTCAAACTCAAGATCGACATTGTTCTGGAACGCGGACGCGGTGCCGAAGCTGTCAACCATAACCGAATGGTCAATCACCAAATCAACCGGCGACAGCGGGTTAATTTTTTCCGGGTCGCCGCCAAGTCCAACCATGGCATCACGCATCGCGGCCAGATCGACAACTGCCGGCACCCCGGTGAAGTCCTGCATCAGAACCCGTGCCGGGCGATAGGCGATCTCACGGTCGGAGCTGCCTGTCTTTGCCCATTCGGCAAGGTTCGCAACATCATCGCTGGAGACTGTCCGGCCATCTTCATGGCGCAACAAATTTTCAAGCAACACTTTCAGCGAGAAGGGCAAGCGGGCAATATCGCCAAGCCCTGTTTCCGCGAGTGCGGCAAGCGAGAAATAATCATAAGTTTTGCCGGCCACCTTCAGTTGGCGGCGGCTATTGGCGCGGTATTGACCATCAGTCACAGGCTATCTCCTTGATCGCTCAGATCCGTCGGGGGTGGCCGGTCGAGGTGCGCCCCAGGCCGGTCGCGTCGGGCACGCGGCTTGATATCCAAGCAACGCACAACACTGCAACACGCAGCATCGCTAACGTTATATTCAGCTTGGGGTGCGGTTGAAAGAGAAACTGTTGAAAATTGCTGCGCGAAAAGTTGCCACAGCAAAAAATTACTATTTTTAGTTGTTTATTACAGTTGACCCAGCCGTTATCGTCGACTAGCGTTTAAATCGCTTTTAGGTTGTAAACCATCATTGAAAGAACACGAAAAGCGTCTGATGCGCATGGCACAACCTAAATTTAATGCAGCGTTTTTGAGCTTGTTGGCAGCGTGGAATCTGCAGAAAAGCCGCTAAATTTAGCTTTAGGTAGCAAAGGAACCTACACCAATGACGCAGGGCTATCCTGATCCGCAGGTCTACGATACCACGCCCAAACTTCTCAAATACAACGCCGAACAATTCCCAGACGATGTTGCGTTGCGGCAAAAAAATTTTGGTATTTGGGAAGAATTTACCTGGGCGGAGTTTCATCAACGGGTGCGGCATTTAAGCTTAGCGATGCAGGCCTTGGAAATCGGCAGCAACGAGGTTGTCGCACTGCTTGGTGACAACAATGTCGATTGGCTGTGCGCTGAAATTGCGGCTCATACCGTTGGCGCAATGTCCATGGGAATTTACCGCGACGAGCAGGCCTTGATGTCAGCCTTAACCAGTCACGTTGCCGACGCCAAAGTCAAAACCGCATATTATGCCGAAACCCTCGCCGGATTGACTCGGCCGCCATTACCGATCGGGCTGCCCTGGCACACTTGCCGATCCTGCGCAAAAGCGACCTGATGACAATCCAAAAGCGGCAACCACCCTTTGGCGGCCTCACCACCGTCGCCAATGGCCAGCTGCAGCATATTTTCGTATCACCGGGGCCGATCTACGATCCGGAGGCTGTGGGCGGCGACCCATGGCGGTTTGCGCGGGCCATCTTTGCGGCCGGGTTTCGCCCTGGCGACGTGATCCATAATAGTTTTTCCTGTCACCTGGTGCCGGCCGGACAAACGTTTGATTTGGCGGCCCGCAGCCTTGGCTGTGCGGTTGTGCCGGGCGGCGTTGGGCAAACTGAAATGCAGATCCAATGCATGCATGACCTTCGCCCGGCAGGCTATGCCGGCACCCCTAGTTTTAAGAAAATTTTGCGAGAGCAGGCGGCCAACCAGGTTATCGACATTGGCTCAATGCGGCGGGCCGTTGTCGGCGCCGAGCCCTTCCCGCCAAGCCTGCGCCAAGCGATTAAAGATCTTGGTGTTGAGGCACTGCAAAATTACGGCACCGGTGACCTTGGGCTGATCGCCTACGAAAGCCCTGCCCTCGACGGCATGATTTTGGACGAAAACATCATCGTTGAAATTGTCCGGCCCGGCAGCGGCGATCCGGTTGCCGACGGTGAAGTCGGGGAAATTGTGGTCACCAATCTTGATCCCCCCTATCCACTGATTCGGTTTGCGACCGGCGATATGTCGGCAATCATGCCTGGCAGCAGCCCCTGTGGCCAAACCAATACCCGCATCAAAGGCTGGATGGGACGCGCTGACCAAACCACAAAAGTGCGCGGCATGTTTGTTCATCCCAAGCAAATCAACGAGATTGTGAAACGCCATCCGGAGATTGTGAAAGCCCGCTTGACCGTCGACAGCAGTGATGGCCGCGACAGGATGACGTTAGGCTGCGAAATAGCCCTCGACGAGGCGGCAACGGCGCTTCATGACAGCATCTACGCGAGCATCCAGACGGTAACGAAGTTACGTGCTGAGGTCAGCCTGCTGCCACTTGGCAGCCTGCCAAATGACGGCAAAGTGATTGATGACGTGCGGACGTTTGAATAACCCCGGTGGCGGCTGAAGGACACTGTCGGCGATGCTGTTTCGGCCAGTGGCCGGCACCGTCATTGGCACCCTGTCTTCTTCTTGCTCACAACGTTTTGATCCATCGTGATTTCGCCGATAATGGCGGTCGCATTAGGTTAAGGCTTATGCGGTTTATGTCTGTCATCTTGAGTTTGACGCTATTGGTATTTTCCCAAAATGCCATCGCGGCGGAGCGACCGGTGGTCATTGAGCTGTTCACCAGTCAAGGCTGTAGTTCATGCCCGCCGGCCGACCGGCTGTTGGGCGAATTGGCCGAACGCGATGATCTCATCGCACTCGCCTACCACATCGATTACTGGGATTACATTGGCTGGAAAGACCCGCTGGGTTTGAAAGCCGCGACCTTGCGGCAGCGCGCCTATGCCAAGTCGATGCATAGCCGGCAAATCTTCACGCCGCAGTTAATCGTTGATGGGACGGTATTGGTGGTCGGTTCTGATGAAGGTGCTGTCACTGCGGCGATAAAAGAGGCACAACGGGCAGCCCGCAACCAACCCCAGGCCATTGCCATTGGCCTCCGGCCAGATGGCGGTGACCTTATTTTGAACTTGCCCGCAAGCCCCGGTGTAGGTGCCGCCAGTATCTGGTTGGTGGCCTTTGACGACCGCCATGTGACCGATATTCCACGCGGCGAAAATTCCGGCCGAACCTTGGTTGATATTCACGCCGTGCGGGCGATTACCAATCTTGGGCCGTGGCGCGGCGCCTCGGCCAGCCAGCGGATTCCCTCATCATCCTGGCCGCCAAGCAGTGATAATATCGCCATCCTGGTGCAGGCCGATGGCCATGGCGCGATCGTCGCCGCCCAGAAACTGCGGCTGCGCGCCATACCCTAGTAGCCGACCTGCGGCGGACAGCAGGCGGCTAACTCAGCACAAAACCGCCATCGACTGTGATCGCCGTGCCGGTCATATACGACGATGCATCGGAGGCGAGGAGCAACAACGCACCATCTAAATCGGCAGGTGCACCTAAGCGGCCCACCGGCACCTTGCGGGCAATCATTTTTTCACCGGCCGGCGATTGGAAGAAGGCTTGGTTCATTGGGGTTTCGATGTAGCCGGGCGCGATGGCATTCACCCGCACCCCGGTTTTTGCCAATTCCGCACCCATCGCCCGGGTCAAATGCAGCAACCCGGCTTTTGAAGCACAGTAGGGCGTGACCTGCCCGATCACGTCCTGTCCCAGAACCGAGGCAATATTGATGATCGAGCCGGCGCCGCGCTCAACCATCCGCCGGGCCACGCGCTGCGCGACAAAAAAACAGCCGCGCAAATTTGTATCAACCACGGCGTCATAATCTTCCGGTTCTTGGTCCAAGAACGGCTTGGTAATCGCCACACCAGCGTTATTGACCAAAATATCAATGCCACCCAGAGCTGCTTCAATATCGATCACCGCCTGCTCAATGGCGGCAACATCGGTCACATCCATGGCCACCGGCAAAGCCGTGCCGCCGCGGCCTTCAATCTCGGCCGCCAAGCTGGCGAGTTTGTCGGTTTGCCGTGCGGCCACAGCAGCCGCCGCACCCTTGTCTGCCAGAACCTCCGCAAAGCGTCGGCCAAGACCCTGTGACGCTCCCGTCACCAAGGCTGTCTTACCTGTTAAATTAAAGCCTTCCGCCATCGTCCCGCTCTCCACCCCGTGATTTATCTGCACTTGCAAAAAGTGCTTAAACAGCAGCCTTACTGCGCATTTCGCCGTAAACAATTTCTGCCATGACAAAGCCGGTAATTGCCGTGACTGCCAGCAGTTGCGGCCAGGTGATGTGGTCGCCAAGAATGAAATAGGCCAAAATGGTGGCAATCACCGGCTTTAAGAAAAACAGATAATTACCACGCCCCACATCGGGCACATTGCCTAAACCCCAAAGCCATAGAATGAAACCGATACAGGTGTTCCAAATCCCAAGGGCAATGATCGCACCTGCTTCAGAGGCGCTGCGGGCAAGTAGATCCAGTGGGTTTACCCAAACTCCCCAAACCAACCCAACCACAGGCCAAAGCGCGAAAAAGCCCAACACAAATGTATAGGTGGTCATCCGAATGGCCCCGTATTGGCCGGTATACGGTTTGATCAGGACCAAGTAGAACGCCCCGATGACCGCGCACCCAAGGGCCATCAGTAGGCCAATAAGGTTGCTGTCCGTTGCATTGGCCTGATTGGCAAACCCGTCGGATAACAAAAATACGCAGCCCAAAAAGGCGCCAACGCCGCTGAACAGTTTGGCTTTACCGATCGTCGTTCCGTCAACAACTTTAGCAACAAAGACGACCAGGATCGGCATGGTGGTCACCAAGGTTGCAACTTCCACCACGGACGCAAAATCAAGCGCCCAGTGAAAGAAAAACTGCCCCACTGTCATGCCAAAAATCGACAACCCGGCAATCGGCACGAAATCGCGTTTCAGCGGCGTCCATAGGTCGCGCGAACTGGGCACCAGCAGGGCGACAATGATCAGCGCAAGACCGCCCAACATGAATCGCCAGACCGTTACCTCCGGGCCTGCCAACGCCGTTAACTTGACCACAAACTCACTGGACGCGTGTCCGCATACGCCCAAGAATGCCGCTGTGTAAGCAAGCCATATAATCACCCGCGAGGGCCTGGAAGCTGGGGTCGCCGAAGAAGTCATTTGGAAGCCTGGCTAAGAAAAACAAAATTCGTGCCGCGCTATGTTACTCTGCTATCGATCACGGCGCGACTTGAAATCAGCATCGCCAGGCAGTGTTTTTGTCACCTCATTTGCCGGCGGTTTTGTGGTTTGGGTGCCGCACATGATCATATTTATGCTGAAACGCCGACTGACTTTCAAGGAGCGATTAAGATGACCTGGATAAAAATTGTAAGCTTTGAGGAAGCGCGCGGTCGGCTGCGGCAATTATATGAGCGGATTGCCCATGCCTCGGGCAATGTCGATAATATCATGCTGGCGCACTCGCTGCGGCCACATTCGATGGAAGGTCATATGCAGCTCTATAAAAATGTTCTGCATCATACCGGCAACAGCATCGACAAATGGTTTCTGGAAGCGCTGGGCGTCTATGTCAGCTTGCTGAACCGCTGTTATTATTGTGTTGAGCATCATTTTCAAGGCATGCGGCGCTTGATTGATGATGACGGCAAAGCCACCGCAATCCGCGCCGGCTTGCAAGCAGACCAGCCAGCTGCCGCTTTTGATGCTGCCCAGACCGCCGCTATGGCATATGCCCGCAAGCTGACCTTGACCGCCAACGCCGTTACCGAGGATGATTTTGTGATCCTGCGCGAGCACGGATTTGACGACGGGCAGGTCTTAGAGATCAATCAAGTTGTCGCTTATTTTAATTACGCCAACCGCACGGTTCTTGGCCTTGGCGTGCACACTGACGGTGACATCATTGGGCTATCGCCGAATCAATCCGATGACCCAGACAATTGGCAGCATAGCTAACCGCATCACCGATAGCTGAAACGGCGCTGCTTATTGCTGGCGCTGGCGGTGAAAACGGCAGAACTGTCACTGTGCTGCTCACCAAGCTGACCGGCGGCCAAGGCAAGCATAATCCGTGATAAATTTTTGTTTGAATGCAGCAAGCTATGGCGCGCCCGGGAGGATTCGAACCCCCAACCTCCTGATCCGTAGTCAGGCACTCTATCCAATTGAGCTACGGGCGCTGATGCGGGCGGGACACTACTTAACCCCTGCCCTTGACGCAAGGACAAAACACAATTTCTTTGCTGAGTAAAACGACTTGTCCAGAATCCACTGATTGAGTAGTATGTCACTGCTCGACTTATTATAATTTAATTGCTTTTAGGATATGCGCTCAAATCTCGAGGAACCGAAGGGACATTTTTTTGTCCGGGGAAACTTCACTGGATCCTGCGGCCAGAGCTGCAAAAACCGATGAGCAATTGTTTCGTGACCACTTTTTTAGGGCGCGGAGCTGAAGCATAAAGAAAGTGCTAAGATATGTTACTCCGCATGACACATCGTCGCTCCTCTTTAATCGCAATCACTGCCGTTGCTTTAGTTTTATCAGGATGTTCGTTTTCTGCAGATAGTCTTTGGCCGACCTTATCAGGCGAAAAGCTGGCACCGAAACCAGCCGAAACTCTGGTGATTGCGCCGGTCATGACCAAGAAAACGGCGACCGAAGAAGCGCAGGCCGCTGCGCCGAAGGCCCAGCCGCCGCAATTGAATAATACCAATTTTCAGGTAAGCCCACCGCGAACCAGTGAGCCGACCGGCACCTTTGTGGGACAAAAAGTTGTTCAACTACGCGGTGACCTTGGGCGCTTACAAGCCTCGATCACACGACATAACAGTGATCTGCAGGCCATGCGGCAGCAAACCATCACCCATGCCGCCGGCTATCATGCACGCTTGGGCGGCATTGAAGCACGCCTGCAAGTTGGCACCACCCCTGGCAACCCGGTGCTTGGTAACGAGTGGAATTTAGCTCAACAACAGCTTGAAACGGTGAATGCCGACATTGGTCGGATGAACAATTTGGCAAACCGTGTTGCCGCCGATGCTGCGATGTCATCGTATCTACTGGAATCAACCCGTGCCGCCTATGGCCTCTCGGGTGCCATCGACGAGGACCATCGTCAGCTTGGGGTTTTGGAAGACGATGTCAATAAAACCGTCGTTTTGATTACCCGGCTGTTGGATGAATTGAGCCAGGACATCGCCCGGCAATCAACCTATGTGGCGAACGAGCGAAGTAATTTGAACACCTTGGCTCTGGCGATCAAAAATGGCGAGCTATATGGCAACAGCCTGGCCAGTCGCGCCTTCACATCAACGACGATTTCAGCTGCCGCAACCAATACGCGCGGCGTCAGTGCGATACGTGGACGACCGTTGGTGGTGATCCGCTTCGATCAAGCCAATGTGAAATATCAAAAAGTGCTTTACGATGCGGTTAGCCGGGCGCTCGAACGGCAACCGGGCGCACAGTTCACGCTGGTTGCCGTCAGCCCCTCAAAAGCCACAAGCGCCTCGGCAGCGCTCAACTCAGGCGCGGCGCGCAAAAATGCCCAAGCGGTATTGCGGGCTTTGACCGACATGGGTTTGCCTGCCGATCGGGTGCAACTCTCTGCATCAACGGCGTCAGATGCATCTGGAAATGAAGTGCGTTTATACGTGCGCTGACCACAGCGTTTTGCTTTCGAACATTATTGAAGCGACACAAACCGCCGGCACGGCCAACGCCGGCGGCCCTAAACAGCATTTGATCGTCTATCGTGGGGGCACGGGTGAGTACTGATTCCTTAGGCAGTTTTGAAAAGTCTTTTCCGGTTTCCTGGGAGGAGCTTCACCGCAATGCCAAAGCCTTGGCCTGGCGCTTAGCCGACCACTTGCCGTTCACAGGTATCGTTGCCATCACCCGTGGTGGCCTGGTGCCGGCAGCCATTGTGGCTCGGGAACTGGAAATCCGCTTGATCGATACAATTTCCGTGGTCAGCTATGAGGCTGTCGACGGCAACGATGTGGTCCAGAAAGCGCGCGGCGATGTGCGGGTTTTAAAGCCGACCCAAGTTTCAGGTGATGGGACCGGGTGGCTGATTGTCGATGACTTGGTGGATACCGGCGAGACCGCGCGTGCTGTCCGCGCGCTGATGCCGGCGGCGCATTTTGCAAGCATTTATGCCAAGCCTGCAGGCAAGCCACTGGTCGATACCTTTGTGACCGAGGTTTCACAGGATACCTGGATTTATTTTCCGTGGGATACCGAGCCACGGCCTGTTGCCCCAATTATCGGCCGTTAAAGCCCATCGGCCAAGCTTGCCAGCCGCTCCACATCATGGATATGGACAGCGCCCTGATCCTGCGCAGAGATATTGCCCATGGCTTTCAATTGGCTAAAACTGCGGCTTACCGTTTCGGTTGTTAAGCCAAGAAAATCAGCAATTTCACTGCGGCTCATGGGCAGCAAGACAGGGTCAATCGGCATCCCGCGTTGGCATTGTCGGGCTGCCAACATGGTCAGAAAAAAAGCCACCCGCTCAACTGCCAACTTTCTGCCAAGGGTCACCAATTGATTTTGAAGACAGCGCAAATCTTCAGTGATGTGATCTAATAAAAATGCCCGAATTTGCGGTGCTTCATGCATTAATTTGTTGATGATGTCGCCGGCAAACCAAGACAGATGGCTATCGATGACGGCCTCCGCTTCAAACGCCTGCAGATCATTGCTGCCAACCCATAGCAAGTCGCCCGGGAATAAAGACCGGATGATCGCACGCCGCCCGTCAGCCATCATTCGAAACAGCCGGATCGCCCCTTCATTGATGATAAAAACCCCATTGGCCGGCCGCTTCGGGCCATAGATCTGCTGCCCACGCAGGGCGTTCAAGACATCGGCGACGGGCTGCTTGTCGGCTGTCACCACCTCATTCAACCAATGAGAAAATGACTGCCGAGAAACGTTTAAATGGTTGCATATGAACGCCGTATCCGGCGCTGCCGGCTGGAACCTTGGTTGCGCCTTCGTCACTGCTTGCCCTGCCATTGCGTGCACCCCCTTTTTACCAGGGTTTGAAGATTAATCTGGCCACAACTAAAACGCTATTTTTGACTTAAACACTGCGTTCCGCATTACTCATCAACGCCGCCGCAGGCAAAAACCCGGCAAACACCGATCCTTTGGGTGAACTGGTTTTAAGCGCGATACCACCCCCATGGGCACGCATGATATCAGCGGATATCGCCAATCCCAAACTAAAACCATTGGTGGATTTAAAAACAACAATGGTTGGAAAAGCGAGCCTTGGGCAATGTCGCTCATGCCATGGCCGTTGTCTTCGAAAAGCATATCAACGGTGCCACCTGCGCCCACCGAGACGGAGACTGAAAATGCACTGGCCTTCGCCGCATGCGCATTGCCGGCAAGGTTTTCAAAAACCCGGTAAAGCTGGTTGTAATCTGCTTTCACACAGATATCCGCATCACCTTTCAGACCAATCGTCATCGGCGGCGTTAAACCAACCTGATAGGCATCGCCCAGGTCATTAACCAGGGCCGAGATGGGGAACCGGCGTAGGGATAGCGATGGCTTATCGCTGGCAAAATTAAGGGTTTCGGTACACAGGTTTATCGCCCGATCAATGGCCCGCATCAACACCGGCGCAACTTTTCTAACATCCGGATCATTGCTATCACTCAAGCGGTCCGAGATTAACGTTGCGCTGGTCAAAATATTTCGTAAATCGTGGTTTACATTGGCCATCGCCTTGCCCAGCGCCGCCAGCCGAGTTTGTTGATGAAGGGCGCGGCGCAAGCCTGTCTTCATGGTGCCTAATTCGCGCATGGCCACACCGATTTCATCGCGTCGGCCGGCGTCAATAACATCCCTTCCACAATCCTCCGGGGCTTTGCGGAATGCCACCATACTGGCGGTAAGGCGTTGAAATGGGGCCACCAGCAGCCACTGTAAACTGACAAAAACCAATGCCGCCGCAATCAAAGAAATTAAGATCGACAACCTGAAAATACGCCATGAATACTCTAGCATCGCTGTCCGTAATGGCGCTTCATCCATGCGGATGGTGCTGACCACCGAGGCCATTTTCGGTGATCTGCCAATCACATCAATGACACGGTTTTCGGTGTGCGCAATGGTCACGAACGCATCAAAAACCAAGGTCATAAATCGCATGTCACGGAGGTCATATCGGGCCACCGCAGAGGGCAGGTTATCACGCCGTAATTCCTGCTTCATTTCGCCGTCTTCGGTGACCTGCAGTTGATAGTCCCCGACATAGGAGAGCGCCCGCAATGCTAATTCCGGCGCGACCTTGCCGTTCGGCGTTGCCTCAATTGTCAACGCCGCAAGATGCGCCGCGCCAAGCCGTTCGACCAAATACGCCTGCCGAAACAAGGCGACGGAAGGCGAAAAAATAAGCACCTCCGCTACCATAACGAAGAAAACTGTTAGCACCAGCAATCGGAAAGACAAGCTGCGTAAAAGCCACGACATACTGCATAATATATGCATACAAGGAATAAAAATAGTCGTTATGGCCACAATCTACGCACGATTTATCCAAATTTTGCCAGCCACCGCACCAGTCGGTGAGTGCCCGGGCCAAACAATCGCGGGGTATAAAAACCGCCGGCAACCGCGCGGTTTATGTCGCTTAGCGTTGGATACGCCGCAATCGCGGTTGCTATAGCCCCAATTTTCAAGCCTTTTGATAGGGCCAAGGTCCACGGTTGGATCAACTCCCCAGCCGATGGCCCAAGAATTGACGCCCCCAGGATGCGGCCATTGCCGCGCGTCATAACCCGCACCATGCCGGCCGTTTTACCCTCGGTTTGAGCCCGGTCATTTTCATCAAAAGACCATTCCAAAATTCGCGCGTCAGCATAGCGCTCCGCAGCGGCGGTGGCGTTAAGGCCAACCTGCGCCAATTCCGGGTCTGTATAAGTGACCCAGGGAAAAGCCGCGTACTTGACCCGCGCCGGCAAGCGGAACAACGCATTGCGGATGACAATCCCGGCGTGATAGCCAGCCAAATGCGTGAATTGATAAGGGCCGGCAACATCGCCGATCGCATACACCCGTCGGTTACTGGTTTTCAGGCCACGATCAACTGAAATGCCGCCTCGATCAAAGGCGATCCCGGCGGTATCTAGGTCGAGATTATCAATGTTCGGGCGGCGTCCTGCCGCCACCAGTAAATGGCTGCCGGTAATTTCTTGCACCTGCCCTGCCGATTCAACACGCACCGTCACCGCGCCATCCACTGTCCTGTGCACCGCCGTCGCGGTTGTTGCTTCTTTTAGGCTGATGCCTTCGGCCTGCAGTCGGCTGCGCAGCAATGCCACCAAGACAGGGTCATCCTTGGGCATAATTGTGGCCATTTCGAGTACCGTGACGGCAGAGCCTAGCCGGCGATGCGCCTGCGCCATCTCAATGCCAATCGGGCCGCCACCAAGGATGATCAGGTGCCGCGGAGTTTGATCAAGATCGAAAATCGTCTCATTGGTCAGGTAATCAACATCACTGAGCCCGGGAATTGGCGGCACCAACGGCTGTGAGCCAGTGGCAATCACCACCCGCCGGGCCTTGATCTCAACGCCCCCACCGGCAACTGTCATCCGTTCGGTAAAGCGCCCATACGCTTGAATGACGCGCACACCTAAGCCTTCAAAACGCGGCACGGAATCATGCGGTGCAATGGCCGCAATAACAGCCTTAACACGGTCACGGACAGCCGCGCGATCAACCGTATGCAGGCTGGCGTCGAGGCCAAAATCACTGGCCTGGCGAATTGTTGCCGCAGTTTTCGCGGCGGCCAGTAAAACTTTTGACGGCACACAGCCATGATTAAGGCAATCACCACCCATGGCGGCACCTTCAAAAAGGGCCACCTTGGCCCCCATTTGGGCAGCTCCGGCGGCAACCGAAAGACCGCCCGAGCCGCCGCCAATGACACAAATATCAACGTTATCTTCAGCCATTGCCTCTCCTAACTCGACGCCACATCTTCATCGCCGGACGGCGGCGCGCCGCGCCAGCGTTTGTAGGCAATGGGCGCCGCCGATAATACCGCCAGCAGCAAAAGGGGGCCGATAATCTGCCACTGCAGCAAAAAACCGATCCCCGGTAACTGGCCTTGTGCCAAGATCTGACCCAACCCATTGCCAAGGCCGACAAAGACAAAACTGCCGGGGATGATGCCAACAAAGGTGGTCCAAGCAAATGTGTGTAAGCGCACACCCAACATCGCCGGGACAATATTGACCAGCCAGAACGGCACTAAGGGGATCAACCGTAAAATCAGCAAATAGCTCATCGCATTGGCATTGAAGCCGGCCTGCAACTTGCCGACAAATGGCCCTGCACGCCGCCGTAATACCGCACCAAAAGCCGACCGGGTTGCCAAAAAAATAATTATTGCGCCTGTGGTCGCGCCAACGACAACCACAATCGTACCCCATATTTGGCCAAGCAAAAACCCACAGAGCAAGGTTATCAATGAAGCGATCGGCAGCGAGAAAGCGACCACGGCCGCATAGATCAAGGTGATCGTAACGGCACTTAGCACCGGTGCTTGGTTGACCCAATTTACCAGCAGGTCACGGTGTTTTTGTAAGCTTTCAAAAGACGCATAACGGCCCAGGTCAAAAGCAAAAAACGCAAGTAAACCAAGGAGTAAGACAGCCAGCGGTGCATAACGCCGCCAGCCGGCGGGCGCTGGTTGCTTTCGGTTCGAAAGATCATGATCGGCCATCAATTTCTCCTGCCGACTATCTGCCTTGCGGCGCCAAGCCCCTGCCGCATAACAGCCATACAGTAAGATGCAAATATTATCCCGCCTACCGCTGCCCTGGCCAATAACCTTTTTGTGATGAGAATAATTGCACGTCGACACCTCACTGCGAGATTGACTTGCACAAGCCGCTTATTTATACACCGTGGCTCACATTCTATTGCATCACCTGACGTCGACGGAGACGATCGTGAAACGTACTTTTCAACCGAGTGTCCTAGTTCGCAAACGACGCCATGGCTTTCGGGCCCGGATGGCAACCGTTGGCGGTCGACGGGTGCTTCGTAATCGCCGCGCCAAAGGCCGTAAGCGCCTCTCAGCATAGGTTGCACCACGGCCACTTACGCGCGTCAACGGGGATTATTCGATGAGATCGACGGCTGCTGCGCAGCTGCCGCGGTTGACGCGGCGCAGTGACTTTCTTCGGATGACCCGCCGCGCCCGAAAAGCGGTGGCACCGGGTTTGGTTTTACAAGGTTTAGATGGCGCTGAAGCAGCGCCCGCTCGTGTTGGCTTCACCGCCAGCCGCAAGGTTGGCAATGCAGTTGCCCGCAACCGTGCCCGCCGTCGCCTGCAAGCCGCTGCCTGTGATGTTCTGTCGGCGCGTGCCAAAGCCGGCTGGGATTATGTGCTGATTGCCCGCCAAGCCACCCTTGAGCGCCCCTATGACGCTTTGCTGAGCGATTTAGACAAAGCCCTGCGCCGCCTTGAAGCAAACACCCGACCATCACCAGCAGACGTTGCGGACGCGAAGTCATGAAAAGCTTGATCGTCAGCGCCGCCGCCGTCATCCGGGCGGGCATTAAATTTGTACTGAAAGCGCCGATACATCTTTATCGTCTGCTGCTATCACCTTATCTAGGTGTAAGCTGCCGCTATCAACCAAGCTGCTCGGCGTATGCCTTGGAGGCGCTTGATCGCCACGGCATTGGTCGTGGTAGCTGGCTAACACTGATACGCTTGTGCCGCTGTCATCCTTGGGGTGGGCACGGCGTTGACCCGGTACCCGATGAACAACAACCACTCACACCGCTTTTGAAATAGGCTGCCACACCATGAGTGAACAAAAAAATCTGATCATTGCGATCGTCTGTTCACTGGTGATCCTCTTGGGTTTCCAGTTCTTCTACGAGTTTCCTAAACTGGAAGCCGAGCGTGCCCGGCAGGCTGAGATTGCCGCCCAGCAACCGGTGGGCAATACCGATACCGGCACGGCACCGGCGGTTCCGGGCAGCAGCAGCGCCCCGCAGGCTCCTGGCACCAACCTGGCCACATCCGCGGCTAACCCTGCGGTCGAACGCGCCAAAGCCCTGGCCGATACGCCGCGAATTACCATCGACACCCCAAATATTGCCGGCTCGATTGCCCTGCGCGGCGGCCATGTTGATGACATTGTGCTGAAGCGCTACCGAGAATCCCTTGACGAGGACAGCGACCAAATCCACCTGCTGCAGCCGCTGCGGGCGCCAAAGTCATATTATGCCGAATTCGGTTGGGTCAGCGACAGCGGCATCACACTGCCGAATGCCAACACCCTTTGGCAAACCACCAACAGCAGCTTGCGCCCTGACTCGCCCATCGTCCTAACCTGGGATAACGGCGGTGGTCAGCGCTTTGAAATAACCTATCAGATCGACGATGATTACATGATCACCGTTGACCAAAAAATGATCAACAGCAGCGACCAAAACGTTACCGTTTATCCCTATGGATTTTTATCCCGCGGCGGCACCCCGGATATTCTTGGTTTCTACATTCTGCACGAAGGCCCGCTCGGGGTGTTCAATGAGACGTTGACCGAGGTCGACTACGACACCTTGCAAGAGGACGGCAAAGTGGAAGCGGAATCAGTCGGCGGCTGGATTGGTATTACCGATAAATTCTGGCTGGCGGCGCTGATCCCGGCGCAGAAAGATACTTACAAATATCGCTTTTCCCATCGCATCGCGAACCAAGATGATCGCTATCAGGTTGACTATCTTGGCGGCAAAATAACAGCAGCGGCCAATGGCGGCGCGGCGGCCACCAGCACAAAATTATTCGCCGGTGCCAAGGAGGTCGAGGTTCTCGACAAATATGCCGAAAGCGATGCCATCGATAAATTTGATCTGGCGATCGACTTTGGCTGGTTCTACTTTTTAACCAAACCGTTTTTCTATTTCCTAAATTACCTCAACAACATGGTCGGCAATTTTGGAATCGCGATTCTGGTCTTTACCGTCGTCGTGAAGGCAATTTTATATCCCTTGGCCAACAAGTCTTATAAGTCGATGGCGAAAATGCGTGAGCTCACTCCCAAGCTGCAGCAGCTTCGGGAACGCTACAGCGACGATAAGCAAAAGCTAAATCAAGAAATGATGGACGTTTATAAAAAGGAAAAGGTCAATCCTGCGTCCGGCTGCTTGCCCATCATTGTGCAAATTCCGATCTTCTTCGCACTCTATAAAGTGCTGTTCGTGTCCATCGAAATGCGGCATGCGCCATTTTATGGATGGATCAACGACCTGTCGGTCCCTGACCCGACCACATTGTTTAATTTATTTGGTCTTATTCCCTGGTCACCACCTGACTTCATGATGATTGGATTGTGGCCGATCTTAATGGGGCTGACCATGTTCATCCAACAACGTCTCAACCCGCAGCCAACCGATCCGGTACAGGCCAAAGTGTTCATGTTCTTGCCGCTTTTCTTCACTTTCTTGCTGGCAAACTTTGCCGCTGGTTTGGTGATTTACTGGACCTGGAACAACATCCTGTCAATCTTGCAGCAGCGCTTGATCATGTGGCGTATGGGCGTCAAATAAAGCTGTGAAAGGCAAGAATTATGGGTCAGCCAACGGAGTTTGACACCACAGATGCGGCGCTGATTGAGTATGGCCGCTGGTTGTTCACCCAGGAATGCCAGTTCATGAAAGGCGTGGTTGATCTGGATTTTTTGCCCCCGGCGGACTTGCCGGAAGTTGCTTTTGCAGGCCGTTCAAACGTTGGCAAATCAAGCCTGGTCAATGCCCTGACAGGGCGCAACACCCTCGCCCGGACATCAAATACCCCTGGGCGCACCCGGGAACTAAATTACTTTGATCTGGCCGGAAGGTTGATCCTGGTTGACCTGCCTGGTTATGGTTTTGCCAAAATCCCAAAACAGATGGTTGCGGCATGGACCGATACAATCCGATTGTTTTTAGCCGGCAGGACCACCCTTCGGCGGGTATTTGTGCTGATTGATGCCCGGCACGGCTTAAAAGACGGCGACCGGGAGATGATGGATCTGCTTGACCGGGCGGCGGTGTCCTATCAAATTGTGCTCACCAAGGCGGATAAACTTACTGTTGCGGCGCGCCAAGAGATGCATGCAAAAACCAGTGCCGACCTGGTCCGCCGACCCGCCGCATACCCCGGCGTTCATCTGACCAGCAGTGCTAAAATCTGGGGCATTTCCGAGCTTCGCGGACAGATTGCGGCGCTGTCCCGCGACGGCATTGAGGCACGCGGCCAGGGCAAAGGCATTGTCATGACGGACGATGCCGGGTAGAGCATCGCCTTGGCACCGCGATGGGCAATGAAAAAGGGATGATGGGCGATGAATGACATCGATTCGAAGCCACAGGTCGAATGGCTGGCGAAAGCTGATATTCTTACCGATGCACTGCCGTTCATGCGCCGCTACAATGGCAAGAATGTGGTCATCAAATATGGTGGCCATGCCATGGTCGATAACAGTCTTGCGACCGAGTTTGCCGCCGATGTGGTGCTTGTCAAACAGGTCGGTATGAATCCCCTGGTGGTCCATGGCGGTGGCCCGCAGATCGGGGCCATGCTGAAGCGCCTAGAGATTGAAAGCAGCTTCATCGACGGCCTTCGAGTGACCGATGCGGCGACCGTCGAAGTTGTGGAAATGGTGCTGTCAGGAACCCTGAACAAAGCCATTGTTGCCAATATCAATTCCGCCGGCGGTCAAGGAATCGGCCTATCCGGCAAAGATGGTGGCTTGCTGCAGGCTAAAAAACTCCTGCGCAACAAGCTGGGCCCAGATGGTCAAACCGAGGACATCGTTGACCTTGGCTTTGTCGGCGAACTGACCCATGTGAACGGCAAAATTTTAACCACCTTGGCCGAAAATCAATTCGTGCCGGTGGTCGCACCGATTGCTGCCGGGAATGCCGGTGAAACCTATAATATCAATGCCGACACGGCCGCCGGTGCCATTGCCGCTGCCACTGACGCCAAGCGCTTGCTACTGCTAACCGATGTTCCTGGGGTCTTGGATGGTGATGGCAAGCTGATTGAAGAGCTGAGTGTCTCCGAAGCCCGCGCCTTGATTGCGGACGGCACCATCAAAGGCGGCATGATCCCGAAAATCGAAACCTGCATCGACGCGGTTGAAAATGGTGTTCAAGGGGCCGTTATTTTGGATGGGCGTGTTAAACATGTTGTGCTGCTGGAACTGTTCACCCCGCACGGTTTTGGAACCCTTATCACCGGGAGCTAACACGCCTCATGCCTTTTGATCCAAACACAATTTCATGCTGGGTTTTCGACCTTGATAATACGCTTTACCCGGCCCGCTCCAACCTGTTTGACCAGGTGCGTGAGCGGATTACGGCGTTTGTACAGGATAATCAGTCACTTAGCCGTGACGATGCCTTGGCGTTGCAGCGTGATCTGTTTATCCGCCACGGCACGACCTTGAACGGACTGATGGCGGAATACCAGGTTGATGCGCATGCCTATCTCGATTACGTGCATGATATTGACTATACGCGGCTTGACCCTGATCCGACGCTGGCAGCGCTACTTGAGCGGTTTCCCGGGCGCAAACTGATTTACACCAATGGGTCCACAAGCCATGCCCAAAACGCCATGGAGCAGCTTGGCGTGGACCACCATTTTGAAGCGATTTTCGACATTGTCGCAGCTGATTTTCGGCCAAAACCTGATTTTCAAGCTTTCCAAAAATTCCTTCTTGATCACGCTGTTGATGCCAAGGCTGCGGTCTTTGTTGAAGACATGGCAATCAACCTGAAGCCGGCGGCGGCCCTTGGCTTGACAACAGTTTGGCTGCGGACCGATCAAGATTGGGCGAAGACCGGCGCCGACAGCGCCCATGTCCACCACCAGGCCGATGACCTGGTCAGTTTGTTACAAAGTTTAAGTCAACGGTTAACCGCCGCCTAGGATTGCGCAGCAGCGTTGACAGAGTCACCTTGGATGGCCCATCCTCGGCATCCACAACGCACGCTGACGCGGCCGGCACGGTGGCCCCCGGATAGATGAGGAGAACGACATGACCAATAGCGATCTTGAAGCCGTTATCAATCAGGCTTGGGAAGACCGTGACCAGATCGGCTCAGATACCCAAGGTGCGGTCCGCGATGCGGTCGATGCAACCTTGGCTGGCCTTGATGGTGGTCACATTCGTGTTGCCTCGCCACTTGGCAATCATCAATGGCATGTGAACCAATGGGCCAAAAAAGCTGTGCTGCTGTCGTTTCGGCTGAATGATATGGGGGTTATGGCCGGTGGGCCCGCCGGCCCTGGCACCGGGACCTCATCCTGGTGGGATAAAGTGCCGTCAAAATTTAAGGATTGGGGCGAGGAAGAGTTCCGGGCGGCCGGCTTCCGGGCGGTGCCGAACTGTGTTGTCCGCCGCTCCGCCTATGTGGCTGCCGGCGTCGTCCTGATGCCAAGCTTTGTGAACCTTGGCGCCTATGTGGATAGCGGCTCGATGGTCGACACCTGGGCCACTGTCGGGTCCTGTGCGCAGATCGGCAAAGATGTGCACCTTTCCGGCGGCGTCGGCATTGGCGGCGTGCTTGAACCGTTACAAGCCGGTCCTGTGATCATCGAAGATAATTGCTTCATCGGGGCCCGTAGCGAGGTTGTCGAAGGGGTAGTCATCGAAGAAGGGTCGGTGTTGTCGATGGGTGTTTTCATCAGTGCGTCAACCAAGATTATCGACCGCGAAACAGGCGAAATCCATATCGGTCGAGTGCCGGCCTATTCAGTGGTTGTGCCCGGCAGCTTGCCTGGCAAGCCCTTGCCGGACGGCAGCCCTGGGCCGTCACTGTATTGCGCGGTAATCGTCAAACGGGTGGATGCGCAGACCCGCTCTAAAACCTCCATCAATGACTTGTTGCGCGATTAACGGAGCCGGCCATGGCATCGCCGCTTGATTCGCTTGCGCTGGCGCAAGACCTGATTCGCTGCCCAAGCGTGACACCGATTGAAGGCGGCGCGCTTGATCACTTGCAAACTGTGCTTGAGAGCATCGGATTTACCTGTCACCGCCTGACCTTTCGTGACCAAGACACCCCGGATGTGGACAATCTTTATGCCCGCATCGGCGCCGCTGGGCCAAATTTTTGCTTTGCCGGGCACAGCGATGTGGTCCCGGTCGGCGACACCGACGGCTGGCGCACCGCGCCTTTTGCCGGGATTATTTCCGAAGGCCGGTTATATGGCCGGGGGGCGGTCGATATGAAATCCGCCATCGCTGCTTTCACGGCGGCAGCAGCCGGCTATCTGGCAACACGGGATGGGCAAATCAGCGGCTCTATCAGCCTGCTGATTACCGGCGATGAAGAAGGCCCGGCGATCAATGGCACGGTCAAGGTCTTGGACTGGCTGGCCAAAAAGGGCGAGGTCATCGATGCCTGCATTGTTGGCGAGCCGACCAACCCAAAAGAACTTGGGGATATGATCAAGATCGGTCGTCGCGGCAGCTTAACGGGTCGCCTTACAGTCAACGGTACCCAAGGCCATTCCGCCTATCCACATCTTGCCGATAACCCACTGTCGCGGCTGCTGCGGATGTTGGCGCCCTTGGCAAACGAAACCCTTGATCAAGGCAGTGACCATTTTCCCGCGACAACGGTTGCCGTGACTTCAATTGATACCGGCAATGACGCCACAAACGTGATCCCCGCCAAGGCCAATGCGGTTTTTAACATTCGCTTCAATGACCAGCATAGCGCGGCCTCGTTAGAAGCCGATTTGCGGCGAGGTTTCGACGCCGTCGGCGGTGACTATGATCTGCAAGTCTCCTGTTCCGGGGAAAGTTTTTTAACGGCGCCTGGACCACTCTCCAAATTGGTGTCCGAGGCGGTGACGGCGGTCACCGGCAAACAGCCCGAACTATCGACAACCGGCGGCACCTCCGATGCCCGCTTTATCCAGAAATACTGCCAAGTGGTAGAATTCGGCCTGGTTGGGCAAACCATGCATAAGGTCAATGAGCATGTTGCCGTTGACGACATTCAGGCCTTGACGGAAATCTATCAAACCGTTCTTGAACGATATTTTGAAAGCGCCTAAGCAATGATCGCCAGTGGTCAAACTATTCGTTCGGCGATGCAGGGCATTTTCCAACTGGCCTTGCTGCGGGCAGACGGGTTGACCTATTTTCGCCGGGACGCGACGGGCTTTTGGCAATCGTTCACCGCTGCATTCATCTCCTTACCGGTGATTTTCTTAGACTTGTTTCTGGGCAGCGAGAACATCCCAGGGTCAATGTCGGCGGCGCATTTTGCGATCAATCATATTTTGATCTATGCCATCAACTGGTTGCTGTTTCCGTTAATTATTTTTTATCTGCTGCGGTTCAGCAATCGTGGGCATTTATTTTTCGACTTCATGGTCCCCTATCACTGGGCCAATCTGCCCATCACCATGCTGATCATTTTGATTGAATTCACCTTGGGCACGCCGATATTCCTGCTGTTTGGCATTATCTGCGCGCTTTGGTTGGTGCATGCGATCGCCCGCTTCGGCTTACAACTGCCGATCCCTTTGGCCATTGGGTTTGTGCTGTTCAGCTTCACGATCAACATGATCATTGACTCCCAGCTTCGCGGCCTGGGCGGCATCTGACGCCTCAGCGGTCGGCCGGCAAGGCCGCGTCAAACGCCAAAAAACAACGCGACTCGATACTTTCCCGGGGCCGGTTGGCCAAATCCTGATCCGGCAGCGCGAAGGCCCCATGCGGCGTGAACCGGGCACGGCCATCGTTCACACTGTCCCAACCTTTGATCAAAATCACCTCATCAGGTTGCATCTGCGGTACCCAATACCACTTCTGTCGCGGATCAAAGGTGAGGTGATAAATTTCACCAACCCGGTCCGGGAAAACATGATCCGTGGCAATCAAACTTTCGGCGGCAACGCTATCGGCCCTGGCGAGGGCCAGCGGCGACCGTTGGACCGGTCCTGTGATCGGCCGCCAGACATTGACTTGAACAATCCGACCACCGGCCGCCAGCAGCTTAGTAACCGTGTCATCGCCGAACGCATCGGCCGCCCGCAGCGGTCCCGACGCAGACGTATAATCCGCATGGATACGGGCCGCCGGGCCGCGCTTACCATCGGGATTTTGCGCACCTGAAAGCTCATCCGAGCGGCGGGTATGGTCAAAAATAGCCACCCGCTCAGCACCTGTATGGCGGCGCAACAGAGCTACCAGCTCAGGCTCGTAAAGGGTTTTTATCACCGCATCATCATAGAAATCAGTGACCGCACTTGCATGGTGGAGCAGCTCAAAACCACTGCGGTCGATGTCCAAGGTCGCCGCCAGCGGGCGCATATCGTGAATATCGACAGTGATTGGCTGAGTTGAAAAATGCACTTCCGGCGCGCCGCCTGTGAGCGCTGCCGATTTAAAGTAAGGTTTGCTGTCTTGCGGCCGCATAAAGATTAATGGCGCCTGAATATCAACGGCCACATATGGATCCGCCGTCACCGCCTCGGTCTTGTTTATGGCCATTGTTGATCTCCTATTGTGGACCTTGGCGGAAATGTAAGCGCTTCATCGCTCTTTATTAGGTCTAATTTTGACACAATAGTCATCTCAAGGCCCGCATAATGCATTTTTTGTCACCTGTCAGGCACTGCAACCAGCGGTTCTTCTGCCGGCAAGGACCAGCCTAGCGCACTTAAGCGACCGGTCATATGCGGCGGCGGCGGCGCACAGGCAATGATCTTTGGCTTATTGGCATATAGCGGCAGCGCCAACTGGCGGGCGTGTAATTGCATCATCTCGCCACCACTACCATAAACAGGGTCACCGATAATCGGGCACCCAAGGGTTGCGGCATGGACGCGAATTTGATGGGTTCTGCCTGTATGCGGTCGAAAGGCAAGCCAACTTACGGCGCCATCGCTGGCCAACAGCTGATAGTCGGTGCGGGCGGCTTTACCGGCGGCCTGGTCAACAACCATTCGCCAGCCGCGCTTAACGCTTGAAATTTTTACCAGCGGCGCATCAATCTGGCCGACATCACGGGCCGGCCGGCCGGCGACCAGGGCCCAGTAGGTTTTTTCCGCCAGACCGTCGGAAAACACCCGGCCAAGCCGCCGCAGGCCCTTGGGATGGCGGCCCAGCGCCAAGCAGCCACTGGTATCCCGGTCAAGTCGGTGGCCAAGCGCCGGACTTTGCCGCAGACCGAACCGCAACGCTTCGAAATAAAGTTCCAAATGATCGCCGCCGCCTGGGCCGCCATGAACCGGCATGCCGGCCGGCTTGTCAATGATCAGCACCAGGCCGTCACGAAAAATCACGCGGTCTAGTATCGTTTGCGGAGCTGTGTTCATATCACCAACATATAGACGCCAGGGGATAATGAGGAGGAAATTACCGTGAGCATGGAAGATAATGATGCCGTCACCTATCAGTCAGCCGACCGAATCGCAACCATTCGCCTAAACCGGCCGGCAAGCCGCAATCGCCTTGACCATGACATTGTCGCCGGTCTTGAGGCCGCGTGGCGGCGTTTCAGCAGTTCCGACGATTTGGTGGCGGTGTTGGCGGCAGCCGGCGACAAGGCCTTTACCGTCGGCGCGAATTTAAATGATATTCCCCATGATCTATACCGGGCCATCCCCGGGGTCGGTGTGCCTGTCGATAAGCCCATTGTTGCTGCCGTCAGGGGCTGGTGTGTTGGCGGCGGCATGGTGCTAACGACCATGTGCGACTTACTGGTCGCGGCGGAGAGCACGATGTTCAGCTATCCGGAGGTGAAAGTTGGCTTTTCCGGCGGCCTGATTTCCAATCTGGCGACCCGCATCCCGCATAAGGTGGCGATGGAATTGCTGCTTATCGGTGAGCCAATGGATGTTCAGCGTGCCTATGAGGTTGGTTATGTTAATCGCATCACCGCTGATGGCGCGGAAGAAGCTGCGGCGCATGAGATGGCGGTGAAAATCCGTGATGCCGCTCCGCTACCGGTGCAAATGCTGAAACGCTTTGCCAATGCCGCGCTGCCAAAAGGTCCAAGCGAAACAGCGGCCATTGCCCGTGTGCAAGTAGACCACGTCAATACCAGCGCAGACGGCAACGAGGGGATGGCGGCGTTCCGAGAAAAACGGCCGCCGGTTTTCAAAGGCTACTGACGCCGAGAGCGCTGATACTGCAAGGTCGCACGATCCACTTGTAAGCCGATGAGCACCCGATAACCGGCCCGCTCATCGGCGCTTTTATAGGGCAGAACCGGCATAAACTCTTCATCAATGGCAACGCGCTGACTGCCGCCGTCAAACGGCACCCGCGCCTGGTAGACTTGCTTGGTAACGACATTTTGGGCCGCATCCAGAATTGCCACGAAATAGGCCACTTCTGCATCATCGGTCACATTTGCCGGACCCCGATTGGCGATCAGGCGCACTTTAATCGGCAAACTGATTTGGTCTTTGCTGACCCGACAGGTGGCGGCAAAGTCGGCGATTTCAACACGATGCAGAACAGCACTTAAATCGCCAATCGCGCCGGCTTTAAACGCTGTCGTTTGATGCAAAGCATCAACCACGTCAACGGTCGGGCAGGCCACCTGCGGTCCCTTGTTTGCACAACCACTTAACACAGCAGCTGCCCCCATTATCGCCAGTAAACCAGTCCATCGGCGGCGCATCTGCATGATCATGCCTTATATTTTTGGGCGAACTTGCTCAAGGAAGTTTGTTATGCGCGCCATCACAAAGCGGTGCCTTAGCACTTGCTTTGCAACCACAAAAAAACACTTTGCGGGCCGCTTCAGCTTTATACTTCACCGGTGTAAATGCCGTGTTTTGGTGCGAACCATCACAAAATGGCTGTTTTTTTGAATGCCCACAGGAACACCAGAAATAGGTTTTCCCAGCTTCAACTTCGACAGCATACGGGCTTTTTTGTGGAATTACCGCATCGGTCATAACGGGCTCCTTAATTTGTTTTGCACAGCAACATTATCGCGCCGAGGGCAAGTCCGCAATTGACGGTTAGGCTTTTTCCAGACAAAAACCGCAGTGTCATGATGAAACCTGAATTAACCATTGTGCTTGCCAATCCCCGTGGCTTTTGTGCGGGCGTCGACCGAGCCATTCAAATTGTTGAGCGTGCTTTAGAACGGCACGGCGCACCTGTGTATGTGCGTCATGAGATCGTTCATAACCGTTATGTGGTCGAAGATCTAGAGGCGAAGGGCGCGGTTTTTGTTGAAGAACTTGACCAAGTTCCCGATGGCGTACCTGTTATCTTCTCGGCTCATGGCGTGCCGAAATCTGTGCCAAAGGCAGCAAAAGAGCGCGCTTTAACCTATTTTGACGCCACCTGCCCGCTGGTCAGCAAGGTCCATATTGAAGCTGAGCGCCACCACCGTAGCGGCCATCACGTTATTTTGATCGGCCATGAAGGCCATCCTGAAGTGGTCGGCACAATGGGCCAATTACCGGATGGCGCAATGACCCTGGTAGAAGACGCACAGCAAGCGGCAACAATCGCATTGCCGAATGATAAGCCTCTTGCCTACACCACCCAAACAACGCTGTCGGTCGACGACACGGCAGATATTATCGCGGTCTTGCAGGCGCGTTTTCCACAAATTACCGCGCCGAATAAAGAAGACATCTGCTACGCCACCACCAACCGTCAATCAGCGGTCAAAGCCATCGCCAATGACTGTGACGCCATCGCTGTCATCGGTGCCCCAAATTCGTCGAATTCACGGCGGCTGGTGGAAGTTGCCGCCGCCAATGGATGTGACAAAGCGATCCTGGTCGGCCGCGCCGATGAGATTGATTGGCGCTGGCTGCAGGGTGTCTCGCGGCTTGGTCTAACCGCCGGTGCATCCGCCCCGGAGATTTTGGTCAAAGAGGTGATCGATGCTTGCCGCACACAATTCGAGGTAACCGTGACCGAAGTCCAGGTTGCCGAAGAAAGCATCCACTTCAAACTGCCGCGCAGCCTGATAACGGAATAGCAAAGCCATGGCCGTTTATACCCAAATCGCCGATGAAGACTTGGTTGGCTTTCTGAAAGATTATGCGATCGGCGATCTTGTCTCCTATGCGGATATTGCTGAAGGCGTTGAAAATTCTAACTTTTTGCTCCGGACGACGTCCGGTACATATATTTTAACCTTGTACGAAAAGCGCGTAAATCCTGAAGATTTACCGTTTTTTATTGCCTTGATGGAGCATCTTTCGCGCCAGGGCCTGTCCTGCCCGACGCCGATTGCCGGTCATGACGGCACCTGTCTGCGACAGCTCTGTGGCCGGCCGGCCGCAATTGTAACCTTCCTGGACGGGGTTTGGCACCGCCGCATTAGCCCGGTGCACTGCCGCGAGCTTGGCACTGCCCTGGCGCGTTTGCACCTTGCTGGTAAAAATTTCGAGATGCGTCGCCCCAACAATCTCTCGGTGGCTGATTGGGGCAGCTTGTTGGCCGCCTCGGGGCTACAGGCCAACGACATCTACCATGGGCTATTTAATCTGCTCAATGATGAGCTACGATATCTTACCCAAGCCTGGCCAAGCGGCTTGCCGGAAGGTGTCATCCATGCAGATTTATTCCCCGACAATGTATTTTTCCTCGGCGATACACTTTCCGGTCTTATCGACTTCTACTTTGCCTGCACCGACGCCCTCGCCTATGACCTGGCGATTTGTTTAAATGCCTGGTGTTTTGAAGCTGACGGCAGTTTCAACATCACCAAATCCCAGCAAATGGTAACAGCCTATGAGAAAGTCCGGCCACTGAGCACGGCTGAACGGGCGGCGATACCTGTGCTTGCTCGGGGGGCGGCATTGCGGTTTTTATTGACCCGCCTTTACGACTGGCTAAACCACCCAAAAGAGGCCTTGGTGAAGCCGAAAGACCCGCTGGAATATCTCAGCAAACTGCGGTTTCACCAGCAGCTCAGCGGCATTGCAGGATATGGCCTGTGAGCGCGCAAACGCGTGTTACCATCTATACCGATGGTGCTTGCTCCGGAAACCCCGGCCCCGGCGGCTGGGGCGCGGTGCTGCAATACGGCGACGCCAAAAAGGAAATTAACGGCGGCACCAGCGAAACCACCAATAATCGCATGGAAATGATGGCCGCGATCATGGCCTTGGAAAGCCTCAAGCGGCCAATGGCTGTCGATCTCTATACCGACAGCACCTATGTGCGCTCAGGCATCACCGAATGGTTGCCCGGTTGGAAACGCCGCAACTGGCGTACGGCGGCAAAAAAACCTGTGAAGAACGTTGACCTTTGGCAACGCCTGGATAGTGCTGCCGCAGCACATCAAATCGCCTGGCATTGGGTCAAAGCGCATGCCGGCAACCCCGGCAACGAACGCGCAGATGAGCTCGCCCGTGAGGGCATTCCAACAGTCACGACCTAAGGGCCGACCGGACCACTTCAGAATTTTTTTACACGCCATTGTTGTGTGTTATGGTCTAGCCCGTGGTGCAAGACTTAGACAAGAGCTTTGAATGACGGAAGCTTCCAAGCTGAGCCATATAGCCAAAGATCCACAACCGGCACGCGAGCGCGTCGCCTTCACGGGTCTGGTGAGCGATTACTATGGTATCTGGCTGGTTAACATTCTTCTCAGTATCTTAACAATCGGCATTTACTCGGCTTGGGCAAAGGTCCGGACACAACGATTTTTCCTCAATAATACCTCTGTCTTTGGCAGTAATTTTAATTATCACGCCACCGGCATGATGCTTTTGAAAGGCCGCCTGATTGTCATTGCGATGATCATCCTGGCAGCCTTGATGCAAACCATCTTTCCAGGCATTGCTGTCGTTATCGCGCGGGCTTTTATCGCATTTTACCCCTGGGACTTACATCGGTCGATTGCTTTTAACGGCCGCATGACCTCGTGGCGGAATGTCCGGTTTAGCTGGCATGGACAGCTTGGTAACGCGTATTTACATTTCTTAATTTATCCTGTTTTGGCTGTGCTCACCTCGCTTATTACATTGCCGATGTTTACCCGCTCGATGCAGGAATATTTGGTCAATCATTGCAGCCTGGGTAAGAGAAAATTTTTTGCTAAAACAAAAACTTCTTCGAATTATAAAGCGGCCTTCATGGCGCTTGGTTTTGTTTTCTTATCCTTCGTATTAATTTTGCTTCTCTTGATGTTATTTGTTGCCATCAGCGCCATTCATACAATTTTAGACCATGAAAATGCGGCGGGCTATGTAGTCAGCGTTTGGATGTTTGCAATTATTTCGATCATTTTGTCCATTTTTATCGGCACAAATTTCTATTTTACCTTCACACGTAACATCATTATTAACGCCACGACCCTTGATGGACAGGCGCAATTCCACGCCAAGATTAACGGCTGGCAGCTCTCCTGGATTTATTTAAGCAACATCGTCTTGCTGATCGCAACACTTGGGCTGGCCTATCCGTATACGCGGCTTCGGCTGTGGCGCTATTTCTGTCATGTCATCAGTGTCGAGCCGCTGGCCGACATTGAAGCATTTGTTGACGCCAACCAAGACCCCGGATCTGCTTTTGGTTCGGAGTTTGCCGATTTGCAAAATATCGACGTGCCTTTCTAACCCGTGGCACTTTTGCGGCCGGTCAGGTATTTGCCGGCGATGCGCCGGTGACCGGAGGATAGTGCACGGAAACAAGATACAGGCCATCGGCCGGCGCCGTTGGCCCGGCAGCCCTGCGATCCCGCGCCGCCAGGGCCCGGCTCACATCATCTGCGGTCCACTTACCCTCGCCCACCATTTTCAATGTGCCAACGATGTTACGAACTTGATGGTGCAAGAATGACCGGGCCGTCGCGGTGATCCGAATTTCCTCACCATCGGCTGTCACCGTGACCTGATCAAGTGTCTTACAGGGTGATTTAGCCTGGCATTGCACGGCCCGGAAACTGCTGAAATCATGAAACCCAACCAGCCGCTGGGCGGCTTCATCCATGACCGCCACATCAAGCGGTTGACGCACATGCCAGGCATGTCCGCGGTCGATTGCTAAAGGCGCACGGCGGCTAACAATGACATAGAGATAGGCCCGCTCAATGGCCGAAAAACGGGCGTGAAAATCGGCATTAACCGCCACCGCGTCAAGCACGGCGATCGGTGCCGGCTTCAAATGGTGGTTCACGGCCTGACGCAGTTTGCGGCCATCAAACCTGGCGTCATCAAGATCAATATGCGCAACTTGGCCCAGCGCATGCACCCCGGCATCCGTCCGCCCTGCACCATAGACGGCAATATCGCGGCCGGTCAGGCGCAACAGTGCAGCTTCCAAACAGCCTTGCACCGAGGGGCCATTATCTTGCCGCTGCCAGCCAACATAGGGACCGCCGTCATATTCAATGGTCAGCTTGAAACGGGTCATTGCCTCAACCTAACAAAGTGCCGACCGGCAAATCATACCCGCGCAGAAAGTCCGCCGTCGGTAACGCGGCCTTGCCTTGACGCTGTAAAACCGACAAACGCAAAGCATCTTGGCCGCATTGAATGGTTAATTCCGTATCTAACACCTGCCCTGGCGCAGCCGCCGAATTGCCGCCGCGAACAACCGCCGCTGCTTTCAGCGCTAAGCGGCTACCACGATCTAAAAACCAGCATCCCGGCCATGGATCAAAGGCCCGGATTGTGCGGGCTAAAAAATCTGCCGGTTGCCGCCAATCGATCTGGCCTTCGGCGCGGCTCAGTTTATGTGCATAGGTGATGTTGTCATCTGCTTGCGGGCGGGCCACAAGCCGGCCAGCGGCCCAATCCTTAAGGCCGTCGGCGATCATCGCACCGCCCAGCGCCGCCAGCCGGTCATGGAGCCGACCACCTGTCACCTGCGCGTCCAGCGGCACCACCTGGCGACATAAGGTCGGCCCGGTGTCCAAGCCGGCATCCATCACCATTAACGTCACCCCGGTCTCCTGATCTCCGGCTTGGATTGCCCGCTGAATCGGTGCCGCGCCGCGCCAGCGCGGCAACAGCGAAGCATGCACATTTAGGCAACCAAGGCGTGGTGCCGCCAAAATTTCAGGCGGCAGGATCAAGCCATAGGCAACAACCACCGCGGCGTCTAAATCAAGCTGAGCGAAATCAGCCTGCGCCGCCGCCGCCTTCAGGGAGGTTGGATAATACACATTCAAGCCCAAAGCTTCGGCCCGGGCCTGAACAGGAGATAACCGAGGTTTTTGACCCCGCCCGGCAGGCCGCGGCGGTTGGCAGTAAACGGCACAAACCTGATGCCCTGCGGTCACCAGGGCGTCCAGCGTCGGCACCGCAAAATCAGGTGTGCCCATGAAGGCCAGCCGCAGGCTTTCCGTGTGCGCTATCGGCATGTTGGTCACGCCGCAGCGTCGCGATTACGGGATTTTTTTGCCTTAATCATTTTCCGTAAAATCATATTCCGCTTCAGTGACGACAGATGATCCAGGAAGACAATGCCGTCAAGATGATCAATTTCATGCTGAACGCAGGTTGCCAATAGGCCGTCCGCCGTCACCGTGCAGGTGTTGCCATGCTCATCTAAATACCGCACCTCGACCCAGTCCGGACGGCTGACATTGGCATAATGCTCAGGCACCGACAGGCAGCCTTCCTCATAAACTGCATCCGTATCCGAGACATCGATGATTTCCGGGTTAATCAGTTTCAACGGCTGGCTGCGATCGTCACTGACATC
>QCEM01000013.1 GCA_003280605.1 SAR116 cluster bacterium AG-355-O21
GTGCCGGTGGATATTTTCCACCAGTCTTCACCGTTGATGGCCAGTCGGTCAAGTAATAGCTGTGCTGTAGTTGCCGAGTGCGGCAATTGTCGCTACTTATTCGTGCAGACTATTGGCCTGACCACGGACCCGGGTTTGCCGCATCAAGCGGCGGAAGCGATCGGCGTCATAGCCGGCGCCCCGATGCATCAGGCAGCGATTATCCCAGATGACCAAATCACCGGCCTGCCAGTGATGGCTATAAACATGCTCGTCAGCGGTTGCTTTTTCGGTCAAATCCTCAATCAGAGCCAGGCTTTCAGCCATCTCCCAGCCATCGACTTGTCGCGCATGGCTGCCGAGGTAAAGGTTTTTCGCCCCCGAGCGCGGATTGGTTCGGACCATCCGCTGCTGAACCGGCGGAAGCGACGTTGCCAGCGACGGCAGGACCACCCCGGGGCCGACCTTGCTGCGGGAATAGCTGTAATCATGAATACAAACTAACGGATCAACGTGGCTTTGCTCTACCGGCGATAAGCGTTCATAGGCTTTGCGCAAGCTGACAAACAGTGTTTCGCCGCCTTCGGCAGGCACTTCATAAGCGCACATGATTGACACATAACTTGGCACTTGCCGAAACGAGCTATCGGAATGCCACATGTTATTGCCGGTTTTAAAGATGGTTTTACGATGGTCGTTGCCAATTGCGGTGCCGTCGGCTTGGACATTCCCGATGGTGCCAAAATATTCCACCTTGCCTTCTTCGCCGAGGGTGACATGACTTTCCTCCGGCTCACCGAGGGCTTGGGTGAAGGCAAATTGCTTGTCATCGGTGAATGATTGCTGCGGAAATACGACAAACGAATAATCATCAATCGCCTGGTGGATCATGGCGACGGTTTCAGGCGTTTTTGGGGCCGCCGCATCAAGGCCGGTAATACGGACACCGAAGTCATTATGGAGGGGGGTAAATTGTAAATCTGCGCTCGCCATTGTTCGTCTCCCAGGAAGTATTTTTCTGCATTCAAGCATGGCCCGCAAAAATGAACAATTATCTGTTTGATAAAAGCCGCCAGGATACTGCGGTTTGACGGCGCCCTGTTGACTGACTTGGCGTCGCTTCAGGGCGCTGAACAAGTGTAGTCAACAGCGCTTTCCGAGGCTCGAAACGGGTCGGTTAACTGATCGGTATACTGGCCCATAAGCAGCCGCTTCTTCGGCAGCAAATAGGTTCGGAAAAATCGCCCAAAACTGGCCAATTTGGCACCTTTTGAGGTCAGCAAAACACAGCCGTTAACAATCTCGATTGTGCCGGATTGCAGCTGCTCGGTCAGCCGAATGTCAACCAGCCGATGTTCGCGCATATACTCGCCGGTGAAAATCTCGGCAAAGCGATTTTGTTGGATGCCGCCGCCGCGTTGTTGCAGCTTTTCCAGCAGATAAAACGACAATGAACGGTCAATAACCGTTGGCCCACTGATGGCGATGGCATAGCCCAGTAGCGCCCAGATAATCAGCAATTGGCATTTCTCAAATCCGCTAAAGGATTTAAACCAGGGCGCAACCAGCAGGATGGCGGCACTCATCACGGCGGCGATAGCAGCGTCAAGCAACGCGCCATAGAAAACCACATCGACGGTGAAAAAATAAATGTGGCAGAAATATACCAGGGCAAAGATGACCAAAAATAGCCCTGAGGCGATCAAAGCTTTCAGCAGTTTCATCTGTTCACATCCAATCCCCGCAAGGATCAAACTCCTTTGGATCGGATAATTTCGTCAATCAAGGCGTGATGGGCGTTCTGCGGGGCCGCGCTTTTGCTGCGGATAATCCCGGCGACCATAAAAGTGATCAACGCGAAGGCGGCTGTTTGCATGAAAATAAGTAACAAAATGCCAAGGGCGATTGAAAACCAACCAGGTGTTGAAAACCCCATAATCTTCAATGAGATCGCTGCTATTCCACCAAATACCGATAAGGTTGCCATTAGGGCACAGGCGATGCCGACACGGACAAAGACGTTTTCTGCGAACACCATCAAGCCCTTGAAACCGTGCAAAACCAGACTGACGAAATTCATTTTCGATTTGCCGGCATAGCGACCACCGCGATCCTGCGGTGAGGCACCAATGCGCAGCCGGGAGGCAATCAACGCGCCGGGCACATGCAGATTTACCTCCTGCATCGCCGCCAGCCGCTTTACGGCGTGTGGCTTGAGCGCCATGAAGTTACCAAAATTGATGCTTTTGCCCGTGAGGATGCGAAAAATAAGTTTATAGATTTGATAAAACACTTTGAAACGGATGGTTTCCACCCGCGCCTTGCGTTGGGCCACGACGGCATCTGTCTCGGGGTCATCCAGCAAGCGCAGCAGATCAGGAATCGAGGCCGGCATGTCTTCGCCGTCGCTGTCCATGATGACAACCCGATGATCGTCTTTGTACCGCTCGGTAGCATGCGCCAAGCCAACAGCAATCGCTTGTTGGTGGCCAACATTGCGGCGCAGTTTAATGATTTCGCCGGCAACCCCGCTTTCCTCAAAGGCTGACATCATCAGCGGTTTACGGATCGAGCCGTCATCAACAGCAATGACAAAAACAGCGTTGGAAAATGCTTCTGCTAAGGCAGCGAGGAGCTGGCTAAAGGCCTCGGCGTCCTCAAAGGCAGGGGTGATGATAATCATTTTAGGCTCTGCCGTCATGCCATTGTCTCTTTGCTTAACCGCCGCTTATTGCCGCGATGGATGGGGTCGCAGTCTACGAAAGCCATGCTCTCAACCCCCGCTTAGCTGGCAGTTACGTGCAATCTGTCGGCATGCCATTGCAGATGATCGGCGATAAAACTGGCAACAAAGAAATACGAATGATCATAACCGGCTTGCAGCCGAATCGTGGCATCAATCCCGGCCGCTTGCACCGCTGCCGTCAGCGCCGGGGTTGCCAACAAATCCAAAAATTCATCATCACTGCCTTGATCGATCAGCATGTCACGCGGCCAGCCGGCGCTGTCCATCAATAAACAGGCGTCATGACGGGCCCAGGACGTATTCTCATCGCCCAAATAGGCTCTCAGCTGCTTTCGGCCCCAGGCTGTTCCGGTAGGATTTGCAATCGGTGCAAAGGCGGAAATCGAGGTATAGGTTTCAGGATGGTTCATGGCGATTGTTAAGGCACCGTGCCCACCCATTGAATGGCCGGTAATCCCTTGCCGAGATATATCGGCAGGGAAGTGTGCCGCGATCAGTGCCGGCAGCTCTTTGGTAATGTAGCTGTACATCTGAAAATGCGGCTGCCAAGGGGCCTGGGTCGCATCCACATAAAACCCTGCACCCTGGCCAAGGTCATAGGCGTCGTCATCGGCGACCTCGGCGCCCCGTGGGCTGGTGTCCGGAAAGATCACCATCAAGCCATGTTTGGCGGCATAGGCTTGCGCACCGGCTTTTACCATGGCGTTTTCATGGGTGCAGGTCAGGCCCGACAAATACCATAGTACCGGCACTGGCCGGTGGACAGCTTGTGGCGGTGTATAAACAGCAAAGGTCATGGCGCAATTGGTGACTTCAGAAAGGTGGCGATAGACACTTTGTTGGCCGCCAAAACTGCGGTTTGTCGCAACCTTTTCCATCGCCGTCTTCCCTCGCGTTAATAGATCACTACGCTGCGGATCGATTCCCCGGCGTGCATAAGATCAAAGCCTTTGTTGATATCTTCTAATGGCATGGAATGGGTGATCAACTCATCAATGGCGATCTTACCGTCCATGTACCAATCGACAATTTTCGGCACGTCGGTGCGGCCTTTAGCACCGCCAAATGCGGTTCCGCGCCAGGTGCGGCCGGTGACCAGTTGAAATGGCCTGGTGGCAATTTCCGCGCCAGCAGGTGCAACACCGATAATGATGCTTTCGCCCCAACCTTTATGTGCACATTCAAGGGCTTGCCGCATGACGTTAACATTTCCGATGCACTCGAAACTATAATCGGCACCACCCTTTGTTAATTCCACAAGGTGGCCCACAAGGTCGCCGCTGACGTCATTCGGGTTGACGAAATGAGTCATCCCAAATGCCATCGCGAGGTCTTTTTTACTGGCGTTTAAATCAACCCCGACAATCATGTTGGCACCGACCAGGCGCAAGCCTTGAATGACATTCAAGCCAATCCCGCCGAGGCCGAAAACAACACAATTCGCTCCCGGTTCAACTTTCGCGGTGTTGACGACAGCACCAATGCCGGTGGTGACGCCGCAACCGATGTAACAGACTTTGTCAAATGGCGCATCGGGCCGGATTTTAGCGAGCGCAATTTCCGGCAGCACGGTGTAGTTGGAAAAGGTTGAGCAGCCCATGTAATGGAACAATGGTTTGCCGTTGAGGGAAAACCTGCTGCTGCCGTCAGGCATCAGGCCTTGGCCTTGGGTTTCTCGGATCGCTTGGCACAGATTGGTTTTGCCCGACAAGCAATACTCGCACTGGCGGCATTCAGGGGTGTACAGCGGAATGACATGATCGCCGACACTGACCGAGCTGATGCCTGGGCCTGTTTCCACCACCACACCGGCGCCTTCATGACCAAGGATCGATGGGAAAATACCTTCCGGGTCAGCACCCGAGAGGGTAAATTCATCGGTATGGCAAATGCCAGTCGCCTTAATTTCAACCAGGACTTCGCCGGCCCGAGGGCCATCAAGGTCAACCTCAAGCACCTCTAGCGGTTTGCCGGCTTCAACAGCAACTGCAGCGCGGGTTTTCATGATCTAAACTCCCTACCGGGCCCAAGAGGTGACTAATAACGCGGCGATCCCGGCGATTGAGGCTAAAACCGTCAGGTAAACCATCCAATGGGTCCCTTTATAGACGTTCTCTTCGGGAATTCCTTCGGGGGTCTCGTTCATGCTTGTCTCCTGTAAATGTGCCGCTGGTTGGTCGGCGTCGATTTCGGCTTTTGCGACGGGTTCGGCGCGTGCCGGTGTTGCAGATGCGCTTGCTGGCTCAGGTTGGACCGCTGCTGCCGGCTGATTGGCAACCACGTGGGCGGCAAAGTTCTCAAAAAACTCGCCGGCAAGTTTCTTTGCCGTACTGTCGATAAGGCGGGCGCCAATTTGCGCCAATTTGCCGCCGACACTGGCGTCGACAGTATAGCTGAGGGAGGTGGCTTTGCCGCCATCAAGCTCTGTCAATTCAACCAATGCGCCGCCTTTCGCAAAGCCTGCGGCACCGCCTTTTCCTTCGCCGCTAATACGGTATGAATTTGGAGGATCCAGGTCACTGAGGCGGACCACACCCTGGAATTTCGCCTTCACCGGCCCCACCTTCGCGGTCACGGTGGCCGTCAATTTGTGCTGATCATTACGCTCGATGCTCTCACAGCCTGGGATGGACTGCTGCAATGCCTCTGGGTCATTGAGCGCGTCCCAAACCTGCTGTCGGGGTGCAGCGATCATATATTCGCCAGACATTTGCATTGGCTTTAATCCCCCAGGTAAAGACGTTGTTAATCACGCGTAAGATACTGATTTACCATAATCGCAGCTTAGGGAGAAGGGGATCATCGCAGCATAATCGACGCGGCTGTGCAATCTTACAGGTTGACCTTAAAGTCCCGCCCAAGCGGCGTGCTTACAACGGCGATGGCTGGTGATTGATTGTGATTGTTGTATTGTCCGGCCGGACAGATTGCTTCAGTGTCGCCACTGCCATGGTAATTTGCCGGTGGCGGGGGTGCGAGGGAGAAAAACTTTGGGCGATCAAGAGATGTCAATAACGGCCACGGAGGCAGATGGTCGGATTTTCGTCGGTCATCGCGGATGGCAGGCGGCCAGCAGCTTTATCACTGGTGGCAGTGCTTCAGGGTTGATGCTTTTCTGCGCCGTTTCAGGGGCTGCGGGGCAGCAAATTTAATGGCTCCCATTGGCGGCGATTGCCCTCGCAATAGCCGCTTTGGTACTGGTTTTTTTGCAGACCGGCCAGGTAATGGCCGGCACCCTGCACAATATTGGTGATAGCAGCGGTCGTTGGGCGGCTTGGGAAACACGTTTCGCTTTGTTGATGCTGCCGACAGGTTTGGCGCTATGGTGGATGCCGGTTGTGGCAACTTTTATCGCCGCCGGGTTGGCGGCGGCCGGGTATTTACTATGCCAAGGCAAAAGTCTTGAAGCGGTCAAAAATGTACCGGTCTGGCAAAGCCGCGAGGTGGTGCCGCTGATCACAGGTACAGGCGCTGTCGAGGGGGTTGCTGCCTTTGTCGGTTTATCGGTGATTGCCGGTGTGGCGCAGGTTCCCGGCTTGTTGGCGATGCTGTTATTGTTGGCGGTGCGGTGGATGAATTGGCGCCGGTATTTCAAAATACAGTCAGCCACGGCACCGGCGAAAAGCGTCACTGTGCTGCGCCGGGCCAATCCGGAAATTCTCTGGGCCGCCCACATGCTCCCGGTGGGCTTGCTGGTCTTATATGCAACCTTTCCGGTTGCCGGTGGGGCGCTGGCAATCATTATTGCAGCATTTATTGCCATCCTTGGCGGCTGGTACATGAAATTCGTGATCATCGCCCGCGCCGGCTTTATCGCCGACCCGACAGCAACCACTGATCCGGCCGACGGCGATGCGGGCACCGATACCCGCCAGCAGGACGCTCCGTCCTAAGCATGCTGCCGCCTGCTTGCCCGGCATCGGCGGTGAAATGGCGATGCTGTCAATCAGACCCTGATCAGCGTTGCTGTGACTGATCAGTGGGCCGCCAAGGTAGTCATTTGTCAGGGTTTGCCGAATGGCTGGGCGGCGGGGCGCTTGGGTAATCATGCCACTGCCCATTGGTGAAAATTTCACAAGGTTTATAGGATGTTTTATAGGCCATTTTGCGGCTTTCAGCGATCCAATAGCCGAGATAAACATAGGGTTTACAGCCAGCTTTGGTGCGTTTGATCAAATCTAAGATCATATATTTGCCAAGACTGCGCTTGGCCTCGGCTTGATCAAAAAAACTGTAAACCGCCGAAAAACCGTCATTCTGCATATCGCTGAACATTACCCCAAGCAATTTGCCTGAGTTCCGCTCACGGTATTCCAACAAGCGGCTGTTGATCGGTGAGCGGGTGATCATATCGTCATAGTCATTGCGCGACATATGGCTCATCTCGCCACCATCATGACGAGATTGCTGGTAGCTTTGAAACAGCTCAAACTGTTCCTGGCTGGTCGCAGCCGGCCGCAATTCACCAATCAGGTCGTCATTCAGCTTGAGGTTACGTTTAAACTCTTTGCTCCAGATAAAATCATTGACCCGCACGCGCACCGGGATGCACGCAGTACAGCTTGGGCAGGCCGGCCGATAAACCAAGGTTTGGGTGCGCCGAAAGCCAATTTTCGCAAGCACGTCATGGGCCAGATCGCCGCGTGGGCCGCCAATGTCCGCCACCAAACGCCGCTCGGTCCGGCCGTCCAAATACGGGCAGGGCATCGGCAAGGTGTAATGAAACATCAACGGGCGGGCGAAACTAGCGTGTTGCATATGGGCAGCAATCCTATTTGGTGCGCGGTCCTGAGTAGCGTTCAAAACGGCCTTGAATTTAGCGCGTCAACCTTAGCCTAATCAATCATCCCACTGTTGTCAGCTATCGCCTTCAGGCTATTTGGCGGGCAGCAACGAGGTCACGTTATTGCTGCTCAAGGACGTGACGTTATCGGCCGTCTGATGACCCGCCAGCGCAGTGACGGGATGGCGGCGGCGCTGCGCCGGTGGCGGCGGCCGGTCAGCACCGGTCAAGCGCGGATCGGGCAAGGATTTGCGCTGTTGGTCAACAACGTTAAAGCCGGCACGTTGGTAATTTCCAAGCGCTCTTGGATGATCAAGGTCACAGGTGTTTACGACAATTCGTTGCGGCCCGTCTTGCCAACAAATATCAACAGCCGCATTTAAGAAATACCACCCAAGGCCACGACCGATAAAGTCACCGATCAGGCCGAAAAAGCTCAACTCATTCACACCAGGCTCAATCCCGCGCAGGATTTCACAAAAGCCGGCCGGCACGCTGCCGACCTGCAGCAGGTAAAATTCACAGGCTGGATTGGTAATGATCGCATGCAGCTCCTGATCGGTTTCTAATTTCCGCTCAAACCAGTACCAATCGCGGCCGACGGCATCATAAAGATAGCGGAAAAACGCCACCGTCATTGGCTCAACGCGGGTGAGCGAAAGACGCAGTCCCGCCGGTGGTTGCACTTGTGGGCGGGTTGGCCGCTCGGCCATTTCCAAAAACACCACGTCAACCTCAATGGGCGTCCCAAAGCTGGGCATGTCCGCAGTTGGTCGTTTGGCCATCACGCTAACGGGCTCGGGCTGATAACCCAGATGTTGATAAAAGCCGGCCGCGGTTTGATTGCTGTCCCGAACCAGCAGTTCAAGCTTTGGCACACCGCGCTGAAAAGCCCAGTCTTCGGCGGCCGCAATAAGCTCTTTGGCTATGCCGCGGCCGCGATAGTCAGGTTGGCAGCCAACATAGTAAAGCCAGCCGCGATGGCCGTCATGGCCGACCATGACACTGCCGAGTAACAAAGGCGGTTGTTCCTGCGAATGCTGGCCCGGCAAGGGGGTTTTTGCCGCCACAAAGATACTGCCGTGCCCACTGAAGAGACAAAAGTTGATATCTGTCTCCGGGTCGTTCCAAGGGACCACAAGCTCGGCTGCTGACCATAAAGCCAGTAAGGCGTCACGATCACCGACCGACGCTCGGCGAATTTCATAGTTTGGCGCACTCATGAGGCGGTATCGGTACGATCATCGGCAGTGCTGACCACAGGGGTATCAGGCCGGCCACCCCATTCGGTCCAGGAGCCATCATAAATCGCCACATCCTCTTTGCCGATCAGATACAGGCCAAGGGCCAAGACACAGGCCGTGACCCCTGATCCACAACTTGTCACGGTGGTTTTGTCGCTGGCCAGTCCGGCGGCGGAAAAAATACCGGAAATCACGGTGCTGTCGTGAAAACAGCCACTTTCAGCATCAATCAGTTGTTCGTAGGGAACGTTAATGCTGCCGGGGATATGGCCGCCACGTAAGTTTTGTCGTGGTTCCGGTGCTTGGCCAAAAAACCGACCTGCGGACCGGGCGTCGATGAGCTGTTCCTGAAAGCTTTCAATATTGCTCAAAACCTGTTCGCGGGACCGCAGCAAGTCGGCAGATAAAGCCGCCGTGAACTTTGTTTCCGCAGCTGGTTTTTTAGCTTCACCGGACTGTAGCGGCCGGCCTTCAGCTTGCCATTTACGCATGCCGCCATCCAACACCGCCACATTGTTATGGCCGAACGCACGAAACATCCACCAGGCGCGTGGAGCGCTGCGGGCATCATAGACATCATAAGCAACCACTTTGTGGCGGCTATCAATGCCCAGGGCGCGAACTTTTGCGGCGAAAGTCGCGGCATCCGGCAGCATATGCGGCAGACTGCTGTCAGGGTCGCAAATATCCTCGATATCAAAACGCTGCGCCCCGGGAATGTGGTTTTGTAAAAACTCTGCATTGCCATCGCGGCCCGACGTCGGCAGGTGAAAAGTTGCATCAATAAGATGCACTGACGGATCATCAAGATGGGCGGCCAGCCAATCAGTCGACACGAGGGCGTCAGGATTACGATAGGTCATGTTTCGCTCCATGGGTTTTTTGCTGCCGCAAGGTCATGCCAACCAAGCCGGTACGGGGAGATTCTTCTCACGCAGAAATGCTGGATTATACAGCTTTGATTGATAGCGGTGTCCCCAGTCACACAGGATTGTCACAATGGTATGCCCGGGACCTAATTCTTCGGCCAGTTTGATGGCGCCAGCGATGTTAATGGCGGTTGATCCGCCCATTGCCAAACCTTCATGCTGTAACAGGTCAAAAACCAGCGGCAGAGCTTCTTCATCCGTGATCTGGAACTGACAATCAACCGGTGCATCGGCCAAATTTTTGGTAATCCGGCCCTGGCCAATTCCTTCACTGATGGAACTGCCTTCGGCTTTCAATTCACCATTTTCAAAGAAATTATAAATTGCCGATCCCATTGGGTCGGCAAGACCGATTTTAATGTCGCGATTGCGTTCCTTCAGCGCCAATCCGGTGCCGGTGAGCGTGCCGCCGGTCCCAACTGCGGCAATGAAACCGTCAACCTTGCCGTCGGTCTGTGCCCAAATCTCCGGTCCGGTGGTCCGATAATGGCCATCTCGATTGGCCGTGTTATCGAATTGATTGGCCCAAATGACGCCATTCGCCTCGCTTGCTGCAAGTTCTTCGGCCAGCCGCTCGGAGGTGCGGATATAGTTACCTGGATCTTTGAACGGCAGGGCCGGGACCAAGCGCAAATCAGCCCCGCACAGGCGCAGCATATCTTTCTTTTCCTGACTCTGGGTTTCCGGCATGACAATTACTGTTCGATAACCACGGGCATTGCCGACAAGCGCAAGCCCAATCCCTGTATTGCCGGCCGTGCCCTCGACAATTACGCCGCCGGGCTTCAAAGCACCGCGGTTTTCCGCATCGGCAATAATGGCCCAGGCGGCACGATCCTTTACCGAGCCACCAGGATTTAAGAACTCCGCTTTGCCCAAAATCGTACACCCGGTCCGCTCCGAAGCGGCTTTAAGTTTGATCAGCGGTGTGTTGCCAATTGCCGCCACGAAACCATCGCGAATCATATCATTCTCCGTTATGCGAAAGCGCAAAAAACGCCTGCTGGCGTTCCAATAGAGCTTACGTTATGTCAGCAGTTTTGGGTAGCCGACACGCGATCTATTTGATGTTTTTTAAAAACTTTGGCCCCATCAGGCGATAGAAAACTTTATCACCTTTCAGCAGCGGTCCCATCTTTTCGTAAAACCGCTTCGCCTGGTCATTCCAAGGGTCCATGGTCCAGTCAATCTGCTCGACATTTTCGGTATCGGCGATGTCAAACAAACGCCGCATCAGGGCTTGCCCGACACCGGCGGACCGGGCTTTTCTGGTTACAAATATATCTTGTATAAACAATGATTTACGACAATTTGCTAAAGTAAACATTTGGCCATAGACAAGAAACCCAATGACTTTTCCCGATGCATCGGCAGCCGCTAAAACGCCAATGCCGGAGTTTTCCTGGAAGGCGCCATTTGAAATGGCATGGGCCATGTACGAGCGTTGATACGGGCTTGATAACCCATAAAAAGCTAAAAGTTCTTGGGCCAATAATGCCAAATCGGGGCCGTCGGCAGGGCTTGCGGGACGAATCTCAAACGCCAGTTCCGAGGCGGTCTGTGCACGTATTTCTATCGACATATTCGGTACCCACCACGCCTGCGGATTTAGTTTTTGTTTCCGGTACCAACGCTTTGAACCACTTTCACCGCTTCGGTTTCGGGGTCAAAAACCTTGCGGGCAACTTTTGACAAATCGGTGCCTGTGACACGCACGAAGGTCGATCCGGCCGGATAGTCAATGGAATGAATGTCGCCGGGATGATAAACCCCTGCCATGCCTGGATTGAGCCGATAGCTTCGCACCGCTTCAAGCTTTTCGCCGTTGCTGTCCACGTGCTGCCAAACCGTCATATCGGTATGTTTGGAGACTTGTCCATAAATGGCCCAGGAATCGCCATGGTCATGCGGCGGTGATGTGCGCGGTTCAGGCATTTTATAGGTCAACACCATGAAGCCATATTCAGGATCTTGGTAAATTGGATACATGCCTTCCGGGGCGTCACTGCCAAGATGTTGGGCGATGAAATCAGTGTCTAAGAGCAATCGTTCGAGGGCGACACGGATTGATTCTCGGCCTTCAGCACCTTGATCGGCTGCCAGCGCGGCGCGCCCGTCGGAACAAAAGTCATCAAAGCTGTAAGGCATTTTCTTGGTTCTCCCGTGAACATCGGCGCAGCGACGCGCTTTTTGGGCCCAGGCCACCTGGACACAGCTGATAAGATATCGGTATCGGGGGTATGCGCTCAATCAAATTCGGTGATTTTGACGAAAGATCATTGTGCGGCGGCACAGGCAGTGCGTGCAGCGGCGGCGTGAAGATGGCTCCCCGGGACGGATTCGAACCGCCGGCCAGGCGGTTAACAGCCGCCTGCTCTACCGCTGAGCTACCGGGGACCAGAGCCTTCAACACGGTTAGAGACGGCTGTATAGCAAGGCTATTTTCGCTGCGCAATCTCATTTCGTAACCTTTGTGTGAAGATAAATTTTTGTTAGGCGTTGCGTCGATGCAATCTTCGCATTAAGACAAAGCCCGCTCATTGTTCTTGGCCCGGTGGCAGAGTGGCTATGCAGAGGACTGCAAATCCTTGTACGTCGGTTCGATTCCGGCCCGGGCCTCCAAGTGCTGAGTGACCAACTCCGATGCGTTGTTTTTTCAGTCTGAATCTGCGTATAACTGTGCTCTAGATTTTGTATTTTTTCGCATTTGGCACTTAGCCACCAATGGATGCTCACATGGCCGACTTCGCGCTTGCCCGATTGAATATGGTAGAAAGTCAAATTCGCACCAATAAAGTGACATCGGTGCCGTTAATTGAAACCTTCAAAGAAATGCCGCGGGAACGTTTTGCGCCGGCAACTGGGCAAGCTTTTGCATATGTCGATGAAGATTTGCCAATCGGCGGCGGCCGCTTTTTGTTAGAGCCGATGGTATTGGCGCGCTTGCTGCAGGCGGCCGATTTGCGCGCCACCGACAATGCGTTGGAGATTGGCTGCGCGACCGGCTATGGGGCGGCCATCCTATCTCGCCAAGTGGCTGCGGTTGTCGGGATCGATGCGGCGGCTGATTTGGTGGCCACAGGCAATCAGGTTCTGGCGGATTTGCACATTGATAACGCTGCCTTGATCACAGGGGATATGGAAGCAGGCTATCCGCGTCAGGCGCCGTTTGATGTTATTTTGATCAACGGCGCGGTCGAACACGTGCCGGCCGATCTGTTGGCCCAAATTGGGCCAGGCGGTCGTTTGGTGACCGTGGTCCGCAAAGCCGATCAACCGTTTGGGGTTGCAACATTGTTTGAGCGGACCCCAAACGGGGTCGATCAGCGCGTGCTTTTTGATGCCAGTGTGCCATTACTACCTGGCTTCAGAGACGGCGCTGAATTTGTTTTTTGAGATCTGGGATCGGTTTGATCCCGGTATCGTTATGACTGTGCGACGAAAAGGAAAAAAAATGCGAAAAGCTTTTGGTAATCAGGGAAAAATCCTGAAATTTGTTGCGTTCATCAGTATGCCGCTGGCACTGATGGCTCACGGGGTGCAAGCGCAAAGTCTCGAAGAAGCTTTGTCGGCGGCCTATAAAACCAACCCAACTTTAGCGGCCGCTCAAGCGCAGCTGCGGGTAATCGACGAAGGTGTGCCGCAAGCAAAGTCAGGCTGGCGGCCCCGGATTACGGCGGTTGGCTCGTTCGGTGCCATTGACAGCTCGACCACAAATAACAAAACCGATGTGACCACCGAAGGCAGCAGTTTGCCAATGACGGCGTCGCTCTCGCTCTCGCAATCACTTTATGACGCCGGGCGAACGGAATCCGCTGTAAAGAGCGCCGAAACCCGCGTTGAATATGAGCGGGCGCGGATGTTTTCGACGGAATCGACAGTCTTATTGACGGCGGTAATGGCCTATCTTGATGTGATCCGTAATCAATCAATCCTCAACTTGCGCATCAACAACGCCCAACGGCTTGTCAAACAATTGGAGGCAAGCCAAGACCGGTTTCGCGTTGGTGAGGTCACGAAAACAGATGTTGCCCAAGCCGAATCGCGGCTTGCCAGTGCCAATTCACAGCGTGCCGTGGCGGAAAGCAGCTTGATCACTTCGCGGCTTGAATTTGAAAATGTCATCGGCTCAATGCCAACGACTTTGAGTCAACCTGCCATGCCGACAGGCATGCCAAAAAGCCAAGCCGAGGCGGTCGCGCGCGGCCTGCCGACAAATTTTGCCCTTATTCTGGCACGGTTTGACGAACATATGACTGCGGAGAATATTCGCGCTGCGGAAGCTCAATTGCAGCCAAGTTTAGATCTCGTCGCAGCTGCTAACGGCAGCCTTGATACCAGCGGCGGCGATAACGAGACGCGCTCGGTGACTATGGAATTGCAGTTGTCGGTCCCATTGTACCAACGGGGCAGTGCCATTGGGCAGGTGCGCATTGCGAAAAAGCGCGCGAACCGGGCCCGTATCGTGGTCGAGCAATCGCGGCGAACCGCCGTTGATCGGATTGCCTCCGCTTACGAAGCTTGGAGCTCGTCCTTGACCCAGATTAGCTCACTTGAAACCGCCGTTAACGCTGCCGAAGTGGCGCTTGATGGGGTGAACCAAGAAGCTACCGTCGGTGCCAGGACTGTTCTGGACACGCTGGATGCCGAACAAGAACTTTTGAACGCGCAGGTTAACCTGGTTTCAGCCGAACGCAATGCGCTCCTGAACTCTTATCGGTTGCTGAATGAAATGGGTGAACTGACCGCAGCCGGGCTGCGATTGCCGGTCGAACTTTATGATCATGACCGCCATTATCGCCTGGTGCGGGACAAGTATTGGGGTGAGTAGTCAACACCCTTTGTGCTGATTGATCGAACATGCGCTGTCAGAATCAGAGTAACGGATTGAAAAGTGACATATTTTTGGACTAGGAAATTTAGCGGCACGGCAGATATATTAGTGGCCGGTATGCGATTTCTTTAGGCCGAAGGGTTAGGCGGCGGTAATGAGCGACACAAGTCACGAACCTTCGATGGAGGAAACACTCGCCTCCATCCGGCAGATTATATCTGCATCGGAAGATCCTGCCGGCGAGGAGGTTCTTGATTTGGCTGATATGGAAGTCAACACCGAGACTGAAGCAGCTGCGGAACCAGCGGCAGAAGCAGTGGCAGAAGCAGCACCGGCGGTAGCGCCTGCGGCCGAACCTGCGCCGCAACCTGTACCAGCCGCCAAGCCGGTGCCGCCAATCCTTGCCACACCGCCGGCACCGCCCTCCGATGCCGGCCTTGTATCGGCAAATCAAGCTGAAGAGGCAACGGCGGCATTCTCGGCATTAAATCGCAAGCTGAATGAAGGCTATCAAGAGTTACCTGTGGGCGATGGTGAGATCACCCTGGAGCGGTTAACCCGTGAATTGATGCGACCGATGCTGCGGGAATGGCTAGATCAGCATTTACCAATTTTGGTTGAACGTATGGTGCGCGAAGAAATCGAACGTTTGGTGCACCGTGCACAACATCGTGATCCTTGGTCTGACTAGCGGATTTGCGCTGACGTTAGACATTGATTCTGCGATTATCCTTGCCCTAAAAATGCGCTCAACCCGGCGTCGCCAGAGGCTTTTGCCATGATTGATAAGACCTACGATCCCAAACAGACCGAACCGCTATTTTATGACGCCTGGGAAAGCGCCGGAGCCTTCGCAGCGGATGTCAATTCGGACAAAACCCCCTATGCGATCATGATGCCGCCGCCGAATGTGACCGGCAGTCTGCATATGGGCCATGCGCTGACATTCACGATCCAAGATATTTTAATCCGTTACCAACGCATGCGGGGTCGCGATGCTCTTTGGCAACCAGGCACGGACCATGCCGGGATCGCAACCCAGATGGTGGTTGAACGGCAATTGGCCGATCAGGGGGTTGATCGGCGTGATCTTGGGCGGGACGCTTTTTTAGAAAAGGTCTGGCAGTGGAAAGAGCAATCTGGTGGCACGATCACCCGCCAACTGCGCGCCCTCGGGGCAAGTCCTGACTGGCAACGAGAGCGTTTCACCATGGATGAGGGGCTGTCGAAAGCAGTCCGTAAAGTGTTCGTGGATCTTTACAACCAAGGTCTGATTTATCGTGATAAGCGCCTGGTCAATTGGGACCCTAAACTGCAAACCGCGATTTCTGACCTGGAAGTTGAGCAACGCGAGGTAAACGGCAAGCTTTGGTACTTCAAATACCCGCTTGAAAACCGTCCGGGCGAATACATCACCGTCGCAACCACCCGGCCGGAAACCATGTTGGGCGATAGCGGCATTGCCGTTAACCCGGAAGATCCCCGCTACACGGAGCTGGTCGGAAGCTGCGCGATCCTGCCGCTGGTGGGCCGCCGCCTGCCAATTGTCGCCGACAGCTATTCTGATCCCGAAAAAGGTACCGGTGCGGTTAAGATGACGCCGGCTCACGATTTCAATGATTTTGAGGTCGGCCGACGACATGATCTGGAGCTGATTAATATTTTCGACGGCACCGCCTGTTTAAATGACGCCGTACCTGAGGCTTATCGCGGCCTTGAGCGCTTTGAAGCGCGCGCCCGGATCGTCGCAGATTTGGATGCCGAAGGCCTGTTGGTCAAGATTGAAGATACCCAGCACGTGGTGCCGCATGGTGACCGGTCGGCGGTTCCGATTGAGCCATGGTTGCTGGATCAATGGTATGTTGACGCCAAAACAATGGCGGCGCCCGCGATCGCGGCTGTTGAGCAGGGTAAAACAGAATTCGTTCCGAAATCGTGGGAAAACACCTTTTTTGATTGGATGCGTAATATCCAACCTTGGTGTATCTCCCGGCAATTATGGTGGGGCCACCAAATTCCCGCATGGTTTGGCCCTGACGGCAGTATTTTCGTTGCCTTAGATGAAGATCAAGCGCAGCGAGACGCCACCGCGCATTTCGGTCATGCGGTCGAACTAAGCCAGGACGAAGACGTTTTAGATACCTGGTTTTCTTCCGGTCTTTGGCCATTTTCGACCCTCGGCTGGCCGGCGCAAACTGCCGAACTCAATCGCTATTATCCAGGCGATGTGTTGGTGACAGGGTTTGACATCATCTTCTTCTGGGTCGCCCGGATGATGATGATGGGTTTGCATTTCATGGGTGAGGTGCCGTTTCGGACTGTTTACATCCATGCCTTGGTGCGCGACGCCAAGGGCCAAAAAATGTCAAAATCCAAGGGCAATGTGATTGATCCGTTGGAATTGATCGAGCAATACGGCACTGACGCACTGCGCTTCACGTTGGCGGCTATGGCGGCGCAAGGCCGCGATATCAAATTGGCCGAGAGCCGGGTCGAAGGGTATCGAAATTTTGCCACTAAACTGTGGAATGCGGCCCGCTACTGCGAGATGAATAATTGTGAGGTCGGGGCAGAGTTTAATCCCGCCGATATGAAACTAGATGTGAACCGCTGGATTGTCGGTGAGCTTTCGCGGACCATTGATCAGGTCGCCGGGGCCATTGATGCGTATCGTTTCAATGATGCCGCTAACGCCCTGTACCAATTTATCTGGGGCAGCTTTTGTGACTGGTATTTAGAATTTACCAAGCCGGTTTTGACCGGTGATGATGCTGTGGCGCAGGCTGAAACTCGGCAAACCACCGCTTGGGTGATGCGTCAAGCGCTGACCATTTTGCATCCGATAATGCCATATATTACCGAGGCGCTGTGGCGGCAATTTGGTACCGGCAAACACCTGATTGGCGCCGCTTGGCCGGATCTGTCGGCACTACCGGCGGCTTCTGAGGCGGCTGCTAACTTAGAGTGGGTGGTGCGGCTTATTTCGGAAATCCGGTCGATCCGTGCCGAGATGAATGTGCCACCGGCGGCGCGCGTCAATTTGGTCTTGCTTGCCGCCTCTGATGTCACCGCCCAGCGCTTGGCGGCACATCTGCCGGTGATCCGCATGATGGCCCGCATTGATAACGCCAGCTGCAGCAATGATGAGGCTCCGGCAGGCTCGGTTCAAAGTGTCATCGATGAGGCGACCATCGCCTTGCCGATTGCCGACGTCATCGATATTGCCCAAGAGCAGGCACGCTTAAATAAGGACATCGTCAAGCTTGAGGTGGAAATCACCAAAATTGATAAAAAGCTCGGCAATCCAGGGTTTATTGCCAAAGCACCAGAGGCTGTGGTGATCGAAAACCGCGAGCGGCTTGCGGAGGAGACCCGTAAACGCGATCAGCTTCAAGCAGCATTATCACGGCTCGCGGCGCTGTAGTTTGAGGTCGCGGCGACGGTTATTTTTGGGCGGCGTATGCGGTAAGGCTGTGTTCTTGTTCTGCGGTTTCGATGGCCCCGGGCCGTACCGATCTAACCGCTGCCACGGCAGCGGCCGGGGATAGCCCGCGGTCAACCAACAGCCGGGCGCTGATCAAGCCACTGCGGCCAATGCCGCCATGGCAATGAATTAACACACGCTTGCCGTCATCAATAAGTTGATGCAAATCGGTACTCAGTGCCGGCCATGCTGCTTCAAAGGCAGGTCCTGGGACACCGTAATCAATAATCGGCGCATGCCGCCAATCGGTGACCAGTTTAGCCACATCCGTCACCGCGTTTGTGACGCCTTTGGCGGCGATTTCATCTACAGTCATAAGGGTGAGGATCAGATCAGGTTGCCATGCGGCAGCGGCATTTAGACTTGCAGGATCTTGGGGCAAGGCCATCACCGCCAGGGTTCCTGCTGCCGGTGAGGGTAGCGGGATGTTAACAATAGGGCCTGGCACTGTTTGCGATCCTATCGGCGTTGATGCGGCCCCCGAAAGGCCTGCCCGTTCACGTCAAAGTGATGTGTGTTGGCGGATGAAAGTACTGATTCGCGGCAGAATGAATTGTCGCCATTTGCGGCCGTTAAAAATCCCGTAATGGCCAACCTGTTGTTGTAAGTAATGTTCCTTTGCGGAAGCCGCAAGACCGGAGCAAAGAGCATGCGCTGCAAAGGTTTGTCCCGGCGCTGAAATATCGTCCATCTCGCCCTCAATGGTTAGCAGGGCGGTTTTGGTAATTGCCGCAGGATCTACTTTTTTGCCCTGCCAGGTCATGGTGCCGGTTGCGATGCAACGACGTTGGAAAACCCGGTCAATGGTATCAAGATAAAACTGGGCCGGGATATCCATGACGGCCAGGTATTCGTCATAAAAGCGGCGGTGTGCATCCGCTGACTCGCCGTCGCCTTCGACCAAGTGACGAAACATATCGATATGGGCATTAATATGCCGCCCGGCGTTCATCGCCATGAAAGCGCTGATCTGCAGAAAGCCTGGGTACACTTGGCGTCCGGCGCCCGGGTAGAACAAGGGCACCCGGCTAATACAATTATTTTTGAACCATGAATAAGGCCGTTTCTCGGCAAGCTCCGTCACCACGGTTTGCGCCGCCGCCGGATCAACAGGGCCGCCCATTAAGGTCATGGTACGCGGTGCCTCGTCAGGACTTTCCGCCGCCAGGACAGCGATCGTCGACAACACAATTGGTGCCGGTTGGCAAACCGCGATGACGTGCAAATCAGGGCCAAGGTGCCGCATAAAGCGCAACATCAGGGCGATATAGTCATCAAGGCTAAACTCACCATGCTGCAGCGGTGTCATGGCCATATCTGCCCAATCCGTTACATAAACGTCATGGTGATCAATCAGGCCGCGAACGGTGCCGCGTAAAAGTGTTGAAAAATGCCCCGACATCGGCGCGACCAGCAATACTTTCGGGTCGGCTTTTTGGGTTTGCCGGTTGAAGTGAACCAAATTGCCAAAAGGGGTTTCCACGGCAATGTCGATAGTTACCGGCACCCGCACACCATCAATGTCGCAGTCATGGATTTCCCAATCGGGTTTGCCGCGACGTTTTAAGGCATCCTCGATCAGCTCCGCGCCGGCATCGAAGGTCTTGCTAAAATGTGAAAAGGCCGGCGGCGTAAAAGGGTGATTAAAAACACCTTTGAGGCCCTGTGCAGCGATACGGTATGGCTCAAACATCGCCCGTTGAGCTTCATAAATGGAATACAGCACTACAATCCGCCTAACCTGATTTCGTGGTCATAACAGTGCATTGTTTTGCCTTGCGTCGCAAGGTTTCTTTCGCAGGTGCAGCATGAATGAGGGTGTGAATAAATCATTTGTAATTTAAAAATAAAAACCTATTTATGGCATGGCCAAAATATAAAATTTTATAATCAAGCAATCAGCGCCGAAATATTGGAGTAGACGACGTGACAGAAAAACTTGCAGCCGGCACTGGAATGCCTGAAATTAATTTACCAACAGTCGCCGGTGCGGAGGTTTCCCTTGGCGGTGCAGCTGAAAGACAGCGCTTAATTATTGTTTATCGAGGTTTGCACTGTCCAATTTGTAAAAACTATCTGAAGGCATGGCAGGGCTTGGCGGCGGAATTTTCAGCCATCGGTGTTGATATCATTGCCGTGTCCGGGGACAGCCATGAAAAAGCTGCTGGTTTTGCCGACGAACTGGGCCTGACATTTCCTGTCGCCTATGATCTGAGCGTTCCACAAATGCGTGCCCTTGGTCTTTATATCACCGACCCATTGACGCATGAGACAGACCGGCCGTTCCCCGAGCCAGGGCTGTTTTTGGTCAACACCGCCGGTGCCGTGCATATTGTCGAGATTTCGAATGCGCCCTTCGTGCGCCCTGATCCAGCGTTGATTTTACGCGGCATTAACATCATCTGCGACCGCAATTACCCGATTAGAGGCACCCATCAGGCAACGGCCTAATCGCTGCCAGGTTCGCCAGCAGGTGGATTTTTGACATTGCTGATCGCCCGCAGCACGGCGGTGAACGGTAATTTCAAACATTCTAAGCGGTTTTTAAATTCCCGCACGGGCGCAAACACGGCCATTTTCGGCCAAGATAGCTCGACCGCATCATCCTCATCGGCGATGAACTTTGTCAGCTGCTCGCTTGCGGCCGAAATCTCGCTGCCGGTTGCGCCGACGACCTCAGCGGCGATCAAGGCTGCCGACGCTTGGCAAAGGGCGCAGCCCTGCACTTTATGTCCAATGCCGGTGATACGATCGTCGGTCAAGGTGATGTCGATGGTCACACGATCGCCACACAGCGGATTATCGACTCGCACGGAAATATCCGCGTCGGCCAAAACCAGCGGTTTTTCGCCTGCCGCAGCGAGGTTGAGAATTTCCTTTTGGTAAAGCGCGAGAGACATTTTAGCTACCCGTATCAATCTGCCGAAGCGGCGGCGTTATTGATCGCCTTTAGCATCTCCGGTGTATCCACATCAAGGATAACGCCATCGCTATCAACTTCAACCTCAACCACTTTGTCATCATGGGCACCAATCAGATGGCGGGCACCAACATCCCCGGACACACGGCTCATCGGGTCAAAAAACTCTCGCCCCCACAAAACCGGGTTGCCGCGCTTGCCGCGAAAAGTTGGCACACAGATAGCGCGATTTTCAATGGGGTCAAAAGCAGCGATCAGTTTTTTGATGTCTTCCCGGCTGACCCGCGGCATGTCGGCAAGGCACACAAGGGCACCGTCAACTTCATCATCAAGCGCCCCAAGCCCGGTCACAAGTGAGGTGCTCAGGCCGGCGGCAAATTTCGGGTTATGGACGATTTTCAGGTCTAAGCCAACGAGAGCGGCGGTAACCATGTCCGCTTCATGGCCGGTAACAACAATCGGTTCGTCGGGCACCACGCCGGCGATATTCTCAAGGGTATGACGCACCATCGCGGTGCCATTCACATCGGCAACCAATTTATTGTCCTTGCCCATACGCCGCGATTGCCCGGCGGCAAGCACAATAATGGCAATCCGCGGCGCTCGCGCCTGTGGACGATCTGCGGCGTCGGCGCGTGGCAAGGGCCGAATGGGGATTTCTTTCAGAAACCCGCCAAGGCCCATGGACATGATTTCTTTTGAGCCGAGAGGAACCCCTGCGACCACCCGCTGCAATACCCAATCGAAGCCATTCAACTTCGGTGATCGCGCACAGCCCGGCAACCCAATCGCCGGAATTTTTCCAATCCGCCCGAAAAGCATCAGATTGCCTGGATCAACAGGCATGCCGAAATGCTCCACCTGGCCGCCTGCATGTTCAATCGCTGCGGGCACGATGTCGCGCCTGTCAACAACCGCTGAGGCACCGGAAATTAAAACCATTTCAACGCCGTCCCTGAGCATGGCTTTGATCGCCCGGCTGAGTTGTTGGACGCTATGATCGACAACCTGATCGCTGACCAAGCTGCAGTCAAGCGCGGCCAGCCGGGCTCGGGTAACGTCGGTGGTTTTCTCCAAGACAGTCGGTTTGGTGCCGGGCAGGCGGGTTTGTATCAAGCCAACATTGAGGGTTTGAAAGGCGACCACAGAAAACAAACGATCGCGGCCATGTTTGGCAACACTGCGGGCGATTTCCAACGCACTGCGGGGGATGGCGAACGGGATAATCTTTAAAGTTGCGATCATCTGACCGGCACTAACCGGGGTGTTTGGCGGCAAGGCCGCTAATGTAATGCTTTCATCAACGCGGTTGAAAGCCTGCAAATGAGCGACGGGATAGGTCAACAAGCCATTGGCTTTAGCAAAAAAATTCACCCGCCCGGTAAAAGACCGGCTGACGTCGATTAAATCGCCGGTGATTTCGGCGGCCAGATTGTCAGCGGCAGCATCTTCGGCAACATCACTGCTATCAAGGCGAGCGACGGTCACCTGGTTGATGCCATTGGCTGTTAAAACGCCAATGTCGGCGAGAGTCAGCACATGGCCCTTTTTGAAGGCTTTATCAGGAAACCGCATGCCATGGGCAAGCATCGCGCCTTCAGTTTCCGCAACAGGAAGCGAACCAAAGAACATCTATTTTTACCGCCCTGGGAACGTGGTGCTGCGGCCATGCCGGGCTGCCGTCATTTGCGCTATGATGGAGATCGCGATTTCGGCCGGTGACATGGCCCCGATATCAAGGCCCGCAGGGGCATGCAGGCGGGCCAAGTTTTCAGCCTCCATGCCGGCGGCAGTCAAGCGTTCAACGCGTTTACCATGGGTTCGGCGGCTGCCTAAGGAGGTGATGTAAAAAGCAGGTGAACGCAGCGCCACCATCAATGCCGGATCATCCAACTTTGGATCATGGGTTAAGGTGACGACAGCGGTCTGGGTATCGGGGGCGAGGGCGATCATCGCCTCATCCGGCCAATCATCGTTCAAGCTAACACCGGGAAAGCGTTCTGCCGTCGCAAACGCGCCGCGAGGATCAATAATGCTGACCGCATAGTTTGCAATTGCCGCCATCGGGGCCAAAGCTTGGGCGATATGTACCGCCCCGATAATGATCAGCCGCGGCGGCGGGTTATGGACTTGGACAAAGATATCACTGTCAGCTAAACGGCGGCTTCGGTCATTGCACAGCAGCTCTAGAACGGCTGCGGTTTGCTCGGCCGATAGCTGGGGCGGTGTGCCGCCGGCAGCGATGATCTCGCTTTGCGGATTTAAAATTAACTGTCCGCCTGTTTTCAGGTCAGAGACCAGCGCCATTGGCTGTTTGTTCTGCCGACCCGTCTGCAGCGCATTAAAAACCTGGCTATCCATCAATGATCACCGACAAAGGGTTCAACGAAAACTTCTACCGTGCCGCCGCAGGCAAGGCCCACTTCCCAGGCTTGTTCATCACTGACGCCAAATTCAAGCATTCGCACCTGCCGATCATCCATTACGGCAATGGCCTCGCGGATCACGGCACCTTCGATGCACCCCCCGGACACCGAGCCAACCATCGCACCGTTACGATCAACAGCGAGTTGGCTGCCCACTGGCCGCGGAGAGCTGCCCCATGTGTTGACAACCGTTGCAAGCGCAATATCCCGGCCTTCTTGACGCCATTCGGCGACCGTATCTAAGACGTCGGTTTTGCTGCTGTCGAGATTAAAGCTTTCCGTCATGGCCGGCCTCCATTTTACCAGATTGTATCATCACCGCTTTTTCCTACATTGCGCCCGGTGGCGCGGTTTGCTGCAGACGCATTAGCCAGGGCGCCATTGCCGCCTGTGGAGACGGCGGCGGGCCTGACAGGGCCTCGATCAACTGTTCTAAGCTTTCTAACGAATGTATCGGTCGAAATTCATCAACATGCGGCAAGATCGCTCGGATACCCTGAGATTTGGGCTCAAAGCCATCATAGCGCAAGAGGGGATTTAACCAAATTAATCGCCGGCAGGATCGGCGCAAGCGATCCATCTCCGCCTGCAGGTCAGCGCCAACTTCGCGGTCCAGCCCGTCGGTAATCAGCAAAACCAGTGGCCCTTGGGTCAAGACCCGCCGGCTCCAGACGTGGTTGAACTGATGCAGGCAATGGCCAATGCGGGTCCCGCCCGACCAGTCATTCACGCGCTCGCCGACCTTGGCAATTGCTTCATCAACATCCTTATAGCGCAAATAGCGGGTGACATTTGACAAATGGGTGCCAAACAAAAAAGTGTGAACGCGGTCTTGGTCACTGGTCAGTGCATGCATGAAATGCAACAGCATCCGCGAATAACGGGCCATTGATCCTGAGATATCACAAATCACCACCACCGGGGGTTGCCGGTGCCGCGGCTTTTTAAAGCGCAGCATCTCAACACCGCCACTGGCGCGCACTGCCGCCCTGAGGCTGGCACGCATATAGGCACGCCGGCCATTTTTCGAGGCTTGAAAGCGGCGAGTCATGACGGCCCGAATAGGCAATCGCATGCGGCGGATTGCAGCTTTCGCATGGCTAACTTCTGCCAATGACATTTTTTCAAAGTCCATGGTCCGCAAAACGTCTTTATCGGAATAGGTGAGGGCGGCATCAAACTGATATTCCTCCTCGCCGCCAGGCTGATCTGTGGCCGGATCGTGCTGTTTGTCGCCGCTGATGGCGTCGGCAAGCCGTCGGCTCATATCCGCGCCTTTTTCGGTATCCGGCGACCGAAATTCAGGCAATACCATTTGCATCATCCGCTCCAGAATGCGCGGATTACGCCAAAAAATATGAAAGGCTTGGTCAAACAGCTCGCGTTGATCGCGGCGATTGACGAACACGGCATGCAGGGTCCAGTAAAAATCTTCGCGGTTGCCAAGGCCGACCACCCGAACCGCATTGACCGCATCAATCACCTTGCCGGGACCAACCGGCAAACCGGCGGCTCGCAGAACACGCGCAAAATGCATGACATTTTCATACAAACGCCCGCCACCATTGGCGGTTGGCGGGGCTGGTGGGGTGATATCCATCCGCTTGTTCAGTGCAATCAGGAGGCGGGGGTGATGTTATTTCGCCCCGGCGCCGACATTTCGGCACGCAGCTGACTTAAAATCTGATTGGCTTCAGAGCCTTGGATTTTGGCGATATCATCCTGGAATTTCAACAATACCCCAAGGGTGTTGTCGATCGCTTCTTGGTCAAGGGCGAGATAATCTAGCTGTACCAATGCATGGGCCCAATCAATGGTTTCCGCAACCCCGGGCAGCTTAAACAAGTCCTGACCGCGCAGGGCCTGCACGAAACTGACAATCTCAGCGCTCAGTGCCGCCGGCGCCGTGGGTGCTTTTCGGGCCAGAATATTGCGCTCGCGGTCAGCATCGGGATAGCCGACCCAATGATAGAAGCAGCGCCGCTTCAAGGCGTCATGGACTTCCCGTGTGCGGTTCGACGTGATGATCACCAGCGGCGGCTCGGCAGCTTTGATAACGCCGATTTCAGGCACCGTGACTTGGAAATCAGAGAGTATTTCAAGCAAGAAAGCTTCAAACGGCTCATCGGTCCGATCAAGCTCGTCGATCAAAAGGATGGGCGCACCTTCAGGACTATTTTCCAGCGCCTGCAGGAGGGGCCGTTTGATCAGGAATTCAGGCCCGAAAATGTCGCCTGCGATGTCGTCGACAACGGCTGTGCCGCGAGCTTCAGCAAGCCGAATTTCCATCATTTGCCGGGGATAATTCCATTCATAGACGGCACTTGCCGTGTCCAAGCCTTCATAGCATTGCAAGCGGATCAATGGCCGCCCAAGGGCTGTGGACAGAACCTTTGCGATCTCGGTCTTGCCGACACCGGCTTCACCTTCCAAAAACAGCGGCCGGCTGAGCGAAAGCGACAAATAAAGAGCCGTCGCCAGCGCCCTATCGGCGACATAATTGCCATCGGCAAGCATGGTCGCTGTCGCGTCTACCGACGTCGGCAATGCAGTCATCGTTTCGCTCCTAAGGTAAAGTCAGATGGCTGGCCGCCGCAGCCGTTGCCCGCAGCCGTTGTGCTTTGCGGTCAGCGAATTTAGCAATGCGTTCAGCTGAAAAGCCTGTTTGTGCAAGCGCCATCGCAGCATCAAAAATCTCAAAATAGTCTTTAATTTTCGGCCCCTCGAACTGAAACCGGGAAATGCTATCGAACATCACCCGGCGACCGCCAGCTTCCGGCAATGTCGATGTATAGCTAAAAAGATAGCGCGCATAGCCAATTGAACCAGTCATAATCGGTTCGTGCATGTGCCACTTGAAATCCTTGGCTTTGCCCCAAAAGTGCGTTTCGAGCATGTCAGCGATTGCCGCGTGCCCCTGAAAACTGCCATAAAAGCCATCGTGATAGATGCCGTCTACCGTGAAAAGATCAGCTAAAACAGTGCCCTCGCCAGCCTCGACGGCAGCTGTGAATTGTGCCAGGAGATGATCAAAATTCATCGTCTAAAGCCTTTCAAACAGATGCCGGAATGTTATCTCATGGTCATGGCCCAGGCCGCAAGTGAACGGCAGGCATAAAAATGTTGCTCAATTTTTATTCAGTGCGTAAATACTGCACATAACATGAGCATTCAAATTCAAAATATCGCCTTGCAGGCGCCCGTGGTGTTGGCACCCATGTCAGGTGTCACGGACCGCCCTTTTCGGCAATTGGTGCGCCGCTGGGGTGTTGGCTTAGTGGTCACCGAAATGATTGCCAGTGCGGCAATGATCCACGCCCATCGCCAAGAATTACGCAAGTTATCAGATGATGACGCCAGTGAGTTTCCCTTGGCGGTACAATTGGCTGGTTGGGACCCTGAAATGATGCGACAGGCAGCGCGCTTGTGCTGTGACCGAGGTGCCGCGATCATTGATATCAATATGGGATGCCCGGCGAAAAAAGTTGTTAACCGCCTGTCAGGTTCGGCATTGATGCGTGACGAAGCTGAGGCCGCGCGGATCATCGAGGCTGTTGTCGCCGGTGCCGGCAATGTGCCGGTGACCTTAAAAATGCGAACCGGCTGGGATGAACAGCATCGAAACGCCCCAAGTATTGCCAAAACTGCTGAAGATTTGGGGGTTACCTTAATCACGGTGCATGGCCGAAGTCGAGCACAGAAATTCTCTGGGCGGGCTGATTGGGGCTTCATCGCCGAAGTGAAACAGGCCGTCTCGGTGCCGGTCATTGCCAATGGCGATATCGAAACCCTTGAGGATGTTGCCGCATGCTTACGGCAGTCAAAGGCTGACGGCGTCATGATTGGCCGCGGCGCCTATGGGCGACCCTGGTTTCCGGCGCAGGTTGCAGCCTTCTTAGCAACCGGAGAGCGACGCCCGGACCCTGATTTGGCGACCAAGCGGCGGACCATGGATCACCATATTCGTGACGTGTTGCATCATTACGGCCGCGCCCATGGCCTGCGCCTGGCCCGCAAACACATGGGTTGGTACGCCCGGGGAATCCCCAATGCCGCAGCTTTTCGTGAGGTTATCAATAATACCATGGATGAAACGGTTGTTTTTGACGCGTTAGAGCGTTTTCTTGGCGCGGATGCGCAAAGTGAGGCGGCATGATTGAATTGAAATCAGCACTTCCCGGTTCGACCCGCGGCGCGGCAACTGTCATCAACGCGATTGCGGTACCGGTTTTCATGGTCGACATGAATGATAAATTGGTGTTCGTAAATTTCGCGGCGGAAGTGTTTTTTGGCGGCGGTGCGTCCTTGCTCGAAGGTCAACACCTATTTAATTTTCTGCCCGAAGATTGCCCGCTTGCGGCCATGATCGTGGCCGCCCGGGCGCAGGAATTGAGTTTGTCGGACTCCCAGTTGGCGCTGGAATCGCCGCGTCTTGGCCAGCGTGTTGTTAACGTTCAAGTGGTGCCGGTTACCGATCATCCAGGACATGTCGCGGTGTCGATGCAAGAGCAGTCGGTTGCGACCACATTACAAGCACAAATGAGCTCGCGTGGCTCGGCCCGTTCCGTGACCGCGATGGGGGCAATGCTGGCACATGAGGTGAAAAACCCTTTGTCGGGGATTCGCGGTGCTGCCCAGCTGCTGGAGCAGGGGGCAGATGAAAATGATTGTGAGCTCACTCAATTGATTTGTGATGAAGCGGATCGAATTGTGAAATTGGTCGAACGCATGGAAGCCTTTGGCGATGACCGACCGATCAGCAAAACAGCTGTAAATATCCATGAAGTCTTGGAACATTGCCGCCGCTTGGCGCAATCAGGTTTCGGTCGCCATGTGCATTTTAATGAAGAATATGACCCGTCACTGCCGCCGGTCTTAGGCAATCGTGACCTGCTGGTGCAAATGTTTTTGAATGTCATCAAAAATGCCTGCGAAGCTGTTGAACGCGACAATTCGGTGATTGATTTGCGGACCTCATATCGCCATGGCATGCGGGTTGCAGTGGCCGGATCAAGCGAGCGCCTGCATCTGCCGTTGCTGGTTGAGGTTAAAGACAATGGCAGCGGTATCCCGGCCGAGCTGCAAGCACATTTGTTCGATGCTTTCGTGACCACAAAATTAAATGGCTCGGGGCTTGGCTTGGCATTCGTGGCAAAAGCTGTTTCGGACCATGGCGGCGTTGTCCAAGTCGATAGCGGTCCACAGGGAACCGGTTTGCGGTTTTCTTTGCCGATTGCCCCAATGGTTAATGATACGGCACAGACATTAACGGCAATGCGGACTGGCAACGGCGCATGAGTGCTCGATCAACGATTCTTATCGCCGATGATGATCGCGCCATCCGCACGGTCTTAGGTCAAGCGCTGACTCGTGCCGGCCATGATGTGCACACCACCGATACCGCAGCAACACTATGGCAGTGGATTAGCCGCGGTGACGGCGATTTGGTGATCACCGATGTTGTCATGCCGGACGAAAACGGCCTTGATTTGCTGCCGCGCATTAAGCGCGTCCGCCCTGATCTGCGGATCATTGTCATGAGTGCGCAGAACACCCTGTTGACGGCGTTGAAGGCAAATGAGCGCGGGGCGTTCGATTATCTGCCGAAACCGTTTGATCTAAATGAGCTGCTCACCTCCGTCAGCAAGGCTTTGGCGGCTCCGCGCGAAACCGCGGTCGATGCGGAAGTTGAGGGCGAAGATGAAGCACTGCCGTTAATTGGCCGATCCGCAGCCATGCAAGAGATTTACCGAACCATGGCCCGGTTGGTGAGCACGGATTTAACGGTCATGATCAGTGGTGAATCAGGTACCGGTAAAGAATTAGTCGCTCGCGCCCTGCACGACTATGGCAAACGCTGGCGGGGGCCGTTTGTTGCGGTGAATATGGCAGCGATCCCGAGGGATTTGATCGAAAGTGAGCTTTTCGGTCATGAAAAAGGGGCGTTTACAGGCGCCACCAATCGCTCCGTCGGGCGGTTTGCGCAGGCGCAAGCCGGGACGTTATTTTTAGATGAAATCGGCGACATGCCGCCGGAAGCGCAAACCCGTCTGCTGCGGGTGCTGCAAGAGGGCGAATACACCTCTGTCGGCGGCCGCGAGACGATTCGTACCGATGTTCGGATCGTCGCAGCGACACACCGGGATTTACGCCAACACATTCGCCAAGGATTGTTTCGCGAGGATTTGTTTTATCGCTTGAATGTGGTGCCAATTCGGATGCCGCCACTGCGTGAGCGGCGCGAGGACGTGCCTGATTTAGCGCGCCATTTCTTAGCCCAGGCAGCCGAAGAAGGCTTGCCGGAAAAAGCCATTGATGGGCCGGGATTTGAGCGCCTTCGGCGGCATGACTGGCCGGGTAATGTGCGTGAGCTGGAAAATATGATGCGCCGGATTGCAGCACTTTACGCCGAAGAAGTGATCGGCGAGGCGGTGCTGGCATCGGAAATTGAGGGCTTAGATGACCTTCAAGACTTTGGCGATGGTCCCGCCGCCGATGAAAGTCTCGGACAAGCGGTGGAACGCCACTTGGATGCGTATTTTGGCGGCCATGGTGATGGCTTGCCGCCGAACGGGTTATACGATCGAATTGTCCAGGAAATTGAACGCCCATTGCTGACCATTTCCTTGGCGGCCTGTCGCGGCAATCAAATTAAAGCTGCCGAATTGCTTGGCATTAACCGCAATACTTTGCGCAAGAAACTGCGTTTATTGGACATACCGGTCATTCGTGACCTAAAGTAGTTTGGCATTTTCAGCATATAGCCGAGGCGATGGCACAGATATCTCTGCACGGCGATAAGACAGTGCGAAACACGGTTATGGGTCGTATCTGGCGTTATTTGACTGCCTTTACGGCGGTTAAAAATCGCTGGCGTCGGGTTGCCGTCCTGGTCTTGTTGGCGGCAACACTGGCCGCTGCTGCAACCAGTTACTTATTGGTGACCGACACCGGCCGTGACGGCAGTGAGGCACAAACCGTTTTGGCGGTGCTGTACGGTAATTTGTTCCTGTTGTTATTGGTTGGGGTCTTGGTTGGCCGCCGGGTCGTCAAACTGTGGGTTGAGCGTCGCCGCGGTCTGGCCGGATCACGGCTGCATGTCCGCTTAGTGTTGTTGTTTGGTCTGGTGGCCATGACACCGGCTGTGATCGTGTCGGCGTTTTCAATCACATTTTTCGATTTTGGGGTCCGTGAGTGGTTCAGTGATCGGGTTGGTGCCGCGGTTAAAAGTGCCGAGGCCGTTGCTGAGGCTTATCTGAAAGAGCACCAGGAGACCATCAAAGGCCAAATCTTGTTAATCGCCAATGATATGAATCGCGATGCGGCTATTTTATCGCGCAATATCAACGATTTGCGAAAGGTTGTTCGGGTGCATTCTGTGGTTCGGAATCTCCCCGAAGTGGTGGTTTTTAATGTTGATGGAACCGTGTTGGCGCGTTCCGCACTGAGTTTGAGTTTTGATTTTCAGCCCATCGCCGAGGCGGTAATGCAGCGTGCCGAAACCGGTGAGGTGGTTGTGATCCCAGCCGGTGAAGACGAAAAAGTCAGGGCTCTGGTCAGACTGAACCGATTTACCGATGCCTATCTGCTGATTGGCCGCTATGTGGATAGTGACATCATTGCCCATGTCTCAAGAACCGAACGGGCGGTGGCGCAATACCATGCCTTGGAGTTGAATTGGCTTGATATCCAAATCACCTTTGCGGGGATTTTCACGGTGTCCTCGCTGTTGCTGTTGATGGCGGCGATTTGGGTTGGATTGAGCATGGCCAATCGGTTGGCGCGCCCCGTGAGTGCGTTGATTGCCGCTGCCGAGCGGGTCAGTGTCGGTGATTTAACCACCCGCATTGATAAAACCGAGGATGCAGGTGAGCTTAAAATCCTCGGCACATCATTTAACCGCATGGCGCAGCAACTGGAAGTTCAGCGTTTTGATCTGATTGATGCCAACCGGCAACTCGATCAACGGCGGATTTTCACCGTAGCTGTCCTGGAAGGGGTGTCGGCCGGGATCATTGGTCTGACACCGAACGGCGAAATCAACCTCAGCAACAGGATCGCCGGCGAGCTTTTGGATACCGACCTAAATGATTTCTTAGGCAGCTCGCTTGTCGATGCGGTCCCTGAATTCGGTGATTTGATGCAAAAGGCGATGAGCGGTCGGCGACGTTCCATCGAACGCGAGGTTGTGATTTTACGCGCCGAGCGACGGATCAATCTGTTCGTCCGCTTAACCGCAGAATTCGAGGGCCAATCCGTGGTTGGCTATGTGGTCACCTTCGATGATATTTCCGACCTGCTTTCGGCCCAACGAATTGCTGCATGGGCCGATGTGGCGCGCCGGATCGCGCATGAAATTAAAAACCCTTTGACGCCGATCCAATTGGCGGCAGAGCGCTTGAAACGAAAATATGCGACCGAAATTCAAAGCGATCATGATGTCTTCATCGACTGCACCGATACCATTGTCCGCCAGGTTGACGACATTGGCCGCATGGTTGATGAGTTTTCCGCTTTTGCGCGCATGCCGTCGCCGCAGATTGAGGCCACCAATCTGTCAGAGTTGATGCGTGAGATGTGGGCTTTTCACGCCAATGCCCATGACGGCATCACCGTAAACTTAGCAGCTGATGCGGTCCCCTTCATGGTGCCCTGCGACAGCCGGCAAATTCGGCAAGCGGTCACCAATCTGATCAAGAATGCTGCGGAATCGATCACCTCCTGTTTTGTGGCAGGTGAATTAGCGGCCGGTGACGGCCTGATCCAACTGGCGATACATCGGCGCGCTGAACGGATCGTGATTTCCATTGAAGATAATGGCCGTGGGTTGCCGCTGGAAGATCGTCATCGCCTCACGGAGCCATATGTGACCACCCGTGATCGCGGCACCGGGCTTGGATTAGCAATTGTAAAAAAGATCATGGAAGATCATGGAGGTATGCTAAAATTACGTGATTCTCAGGATCGCGGAGCAGTTGCGGAAATGTCGTTTAATATCACGGACAGTGATCCGAATGTCGCTGATCCAGCGCTGGTTGAGGGTGTCTAATGGCGGGCGCGCAAGATATTCTGATTGTTGATGATGAAGCTGATATCCGCAGCCTGATCAGCGGCGTCCTTGAGGATGAGGGCTATGCCCCAAGACAGGCGGCAAACGATCAAGAAGCTTTCGCGGCAGTGGCGTTACGCCGCCCGGATTTGATTATTTTAGATATTTGGCTGAAAAATAGCCGCTTAGACGGGCTTGGCATTTTAGAAAAAATTATTGCCGATCATCCGCATCTGCCGATCTTGATGATTAGCGGCCATGGCACCATTGAAACCGCCGTCCAGGCGATCAAAAGAGGTGCTTATGACTTCATCGAAAAGCCCTTCAAGACCGATCGTCTGATCCATATGGTTGAGCGGGCGATTGAAGCTGCCCGGTTGCGGCGGGAAAATCATGATTTGCGTCAGCGGGCCGAGGTGGGCCTGGATGTGATCGGCCATTCGGTTGGAATCTCGCAACTGCTGGCGGCGATTGAGAAAGTCGGCCCGACCAATAGCCGAGTATTGATCACCGGCCCGGCAGGTGCCGGCAAAGAAGTTGCCGCCCGCATGCTGCACCAACAATCCAGCCGTGTGGCCGGACCGCTTGTGGTCTTAAACTGCGCCATTCTAAAGGCCGACCGCCTGGAAATTGAACTTTTTGGCAGGGAGGCATCGGCAGCAAGCTTTGATGCTGCCGACAAAGGCCAACAGCAACGCTTAACCGGCACGTTTGAGCAAGCACATAACGGTACGCTGTATCTCGATGAAGTTGCCGACATGCCGCTTGAGACGCAGGGCAAGATCGTGCGCATTTTACAGGAGCAGCGGTTTCGGCGCGTCGGCGGCCAATCGGTGGTTGAGGTCGATGTGCGGGTTATCGCCTCGACCTCGCGTGATTTGCAGAAGGAAATCGCCGCCGGCCGGTTTCGTGAGGATCTATTCTATCGCTTGAATGTGGTGCCGTTGCGGGTGCCGTATTTACGCGAACGCCGGGAAGATATCCCATCGCTGGTAGAACACTTCATGGTTCAGTCAGCACGCCTAACAGGCCGTCAAGGGCGATTTCTTGGCGATGATGCAATGGCTATTCTGCAGGCCTATGATTGGCCAGGCAACGTCCGCCAGCTGCGTAATGTTATTGACTGGTTGATGATCATGGCTCCCGGCGTGGCAGATGAGCCAATTCGTGCCGATATGTTGCCGCCGGAATTTATTGGTGTTTCCCCCGGCGGTGTGAAATGGGATAAGAGTGGCGAGATTTTAGGGATGCCGTTGCGGGACGCGCGTGAGGTGTTTGAACGCGAATACTTGATGGCCCAAGTTAACCGATTTGGCGGCAATATTTCGCGTACGGCCACTTTTGTTGGCATGGAGCGATCGGCGTTACATCGAAAACTGCGGTCCCTTGGCGTTAATGGCAATGATCGTGACGCGGTCAGCGAATAGGGTGGGGCGATGCAAATTGTTATTTGTGGCGCTGGTTTAGTTGGCACCAGCATTGCGGAACATTTGGCGCATGAAAATAATGACGTCACAATTATTGACCAAAACCCGGCGTTGGTTCGTAAAATTTCCGAAAATTTGGATGTTCGCGGTGTCGTTGGTTTAGCGTCATTCCCAAATATTCTCGAGCAGGCCGGCATTCGAGATGCCGATATGCTGATCGCGGTGACCTTCGCTGATGAGGTGAATATGGTTGCCTGTCAGATCGCCCATTCGCTGTTTGATGTGCCGCTGAAAATCGCCCGGGTCCGTCAGCAAGAATATTTGCAGCCGATCTGGGCCGATTTGTTCAGCCGTGACAACATGCCGATCGACCATATCATTTCACCGGAAATCGAGGTTGCGCGAGCGATCAATCGTCGTTTGAGCGTGCCGGGCGCCTTGGATGTTGTGTCGATGGCCGACGGCTTGGCAGTTGTCGTGGGGGTGCGCTGCGATGACAGTTGCCCGATCATCGATACGCCGCTGAAACAGTTGACGGAGTTGTTCCCTGATCTTTGGATGACGATTTTGGCGATTATCCGCGATGGTGTTGGCATCGTGCCGTCGAGTCAGGAAATGCTGCAGCAGGGCGATGAAGTTTACATTGTCTGTGATCTGGCACATTTGAGCCGAGCAATGGCAGCGTTCGGCCATGAGGAAACCGAAGCACGGCGGATCGTTATTGCCGGTGCCGGTAATATCGGCCTGAAGTTAACGGAAGAGATTGAGCGAGAGCATCCGGGCGTGTCGGTGCGTCTGATTGAGGTCAATCCTGAGCGCGCTAAATTTGTCGCCCAAGCCTTGCCAAAGTCGGTGATCTTAAACGGCGATATCCTTGACAGCGATATCCTCGATGAAGCCGGTATCTCCTCGGCGGAGACTTTCATTTCGGTATCAAATGACGATGAGGTTAATTTCATCAGCTGTTTATTGGCGAAGCGCTATGGGGTCAGTCGCACCATCGCCTTGATCAATAAGCTCACCTATGCGCCGCTGATCCGCTCGTTGGGGATCGATGTTGCCGTCAATCCACGGGTGATCACTGTGTCCTCAATCTTGCAGCATGTGCGCCGAGGCCGAATTCGCGGACTGCATTCGGTGCAGGAGGATTTTGGCGAGGTTATTGAGGTGGAAGTTCTGGAAACATCACCGCTTGCCGGCAAAACCGTCTCAGAGGTGAAACTGCCGGACGGGGTGATGCTTGGGGTCCGCCTGCGCGATCAAGAAATTCGTGTGGTGCGCGGGAATACTGATTTCCTTGCCGGTGACCGGTTGGTATTGTTTGCGACTTATGAGGCGGTGAAAAAAGTTGAAAAACTGTTTGCCGTTCGGTTTGACTTTTTCTGATTTAATTTCGCGCTATATTTCGTTTCAGACGTGATTTTCGAGGAGGTTGGTGATGTCCCGAGTTGCCTATGTCAACGGTCGCTACGTTCCCCATGGCGATGCATCCGTGCATGTTGAAGATCGCGGCTATCAGTTTGCCGACGGGGTTTACGAAGTGGTCCTGGTACATAACGGCCGGCTGGTCGATGAAGGCCCACATCTGGACCGCTTAGACCGTTCACTCAGCGAATTAAGCATTAAGCAACCGATGAGCAGGCTTGCCTTGCAGGCGATTATGCGCGAAGTGGTGCGCCGAAATCGGGTCCGGACCGGCCTGATCTACATGCAGGTCACGCGCGGTGTTGCCCGTCGTGACCATGCGTTTCCAAAAGACGCGACACCTGCCCTGGTGATCACGTGTAAACGGATCTATCAGCCAAAGCCGGAGGCGATCGAAAAAGGTGTCTCGGTCATCACCATTGATGATATCCGCTGGGCCCGTTGCGACATCAAATCGGTCGGTCTGCTGCCGAATGTCCTCGGCAAGCAGGCAGCACGTGAAAAAGGTGCTTTTGAAGCTTGGCAAATCGATGCCGAAGGTAATGTCACCGAAGGCACATCCTCCAATTCCTGGATTGTTACCCATGATGACGAATTGGTCACTCGGCCGGCAGCAAACGATATTTTAAACGGCATTACCCGGCAGACGATTTTGAAGTTGGCCGAAGATCGCGGCCTGACATTTAAAGAACGACCGTTTTCATTAGCCGAAGCAAAATCGGCCCGTGAGGCCTTCGTGTCCAGCGCCACAGCCTTTGTCATGCCGGTCACGCAAATTGATGATGCTGTCCTCGGCAACGGCCAAGCAGGGTCGTTCACCATGGGGCTGCGCGATGCTTATTTCGACTATATGGCGGACGCAGCACCATTATGATGAGCTCGCCGACTGCCGTTGTCTTTGATTGGGACAGCACCTTGGCCGATAATTGGGGATCGTTTACCCTGGTGATGAATAAGACCTATGCGGCGTTTGGCATGCCGACGCGCACGGAAGCCGACTATCGAGCGGTTGCGGCACGGTCGGCGCGGGAAGTGTTTCCTGAAATCTTTGGTGATCAAGCAGCTCACGCTCATGAGATCTTTTACCGCGAATTCACCGCGCTGCATCTGTCCAAATTGCGTCCGATGCAGGGTGCCGAAAGCTTGCTGGCGCACCTTCAAAAAGCCGGTATCCTGCTGTCGATTGTCAGCAATAAATCAGGCGAATTTCTGCGCCGCGAAGTTGAACATCTGCTCTGGACCGATAAATTCCACCGAATCGTAGGTGCCAATGACGCGGCCAGCGATAAACCATCCGCCGAACCTATGACACTTGCCCTGGAAGGGGGCGGTGTGCCGGCAAACAAGCAGGTCTGGTATGTTGGTGACACGGCCCTTGACATGCAATTTGCACATAATGCCGGTTGCTGTGCGGTGTTGGTCAATGCCGAGCGACGTGACCTTGCCGATTTCGATGACTATCCACCAGATATGGTGGTTGATAGCTGCGATGCGTTGATTGACCACTTGCGGACTTGAGACAAGCTTGTTTCCCTTATAATACTACTCCAACTGGCGTGTACGCTTTCCCTGGCGTTCTGCATTTGCTAAAAATAATGAAGGAAAGGCAAAAAATAATGGCCAACGAAAAAAGCAGTGTGCAGGAAGTTTTCCTGAATACCATTCGTCGTGATAAAACCCCGGTAACAGTGTTTTTGGTTAATGGCGTAAAGCTCCAGGGCGTTGTGACCTGGTTCGATAACTTTTCCCTGTTACTGCGCCGTGACGCGCATTCGCAACTTGTTTACAAGCACGCGATTTCAACAATCATGCCGACCCAGCCAATCCGATTGTTCGAAGGTGATCGCGAAGATCCAGAGGAATGATCTGAGTGCTTAACCTACGGGTATTATGATGGGTGAATTCGGACAGGTTGCTGCCCTGTCATCTGGCCGGGCAGCGGTCGTCTACCCACATTTTCCATTCGCCGTTGACCACGAGGCCGAGCGGACCGCCGTGGTGCGTGACCCTGAAGCACGGCTGGCCGAGGCCATCGGTTTAACCGCAGCCATCGACCTTGACGTTATTTACAGCCACTGGATGGTGTTGAATAAGCCACGGCCGGCAACCTTGATCGGCGGCGGTCAGGTTGATGAACTGGGCGCAGCGATGGCCGAGTTGGGGGTTGATGTGGTCATCGTTGATGCACGGCTGACATCTGTTCAACAACGTAATCTTGAACGCCAATGGTCGCTGAAAGTGATCGACAGGACAGCCTTAATTCTTGAAATCTTTGGGGCCAGGGCGCGCACCCATGAAGGCCGATTACAGGTTGAATTAGCGGCCCTAAGTTTTCAACGCAGCCGCTTGGTGCGGTCATGGACTCACTTAGAAAGACAGCGCGGTGGGTTTGGTTTTCTTGGCGGTCCGGGCGAAAGCCAGCTGGAAATTGATCGCCGCTTGATCGATCAGCGGATGGTGCGCCTCAAACGTGACCTTGATCAGGTCCGCCGAACCCGAGGCTTGCACCGCGATGCCCGCCGCCGGGTGCCGTTTCCGACTGTTGCCCTGGTGGGCTATACAAACGCCGGCAAGTCGACTCTTTTTAACCGCCTGACAAACAGCGATGTGTTTGCGCAAGACCTGTTATTTGCTACATTGGATCCGACCATGCGGCAAATCTCCCTTGATGGCGGTCGCAAGGTCATCTTGTCGGATACGGTTGGCTTTATCAGCGATTTGCCGACGCAATTGGTTGCTGCCTTTAGAGCTACTTTGGAAGAAGTGCAAAACGCCGACTTGGTGCTGCATGTGCGGGATATTGCGCATCCTGACAGTGATGCTCAAAAAGCCGATGTGGAAAATATTCTTGCCGATCTTGGCTTTGATGCCGACCGCCTAAAGACCGGCGTGATTGAGGTGTGGAATAAAATTGATCTTCTGGACCCACAGGTGCGGGCCAATATGGCGGTTCCGAGCAACCAATTGATGGTCGCGGTTTCAGCGGTCGAGGGCGACGGCATGGAGCAGCTTGTCAGCATGTTGACGGGCCATTTGGGACGCCACAACGATCTGCAATCGATTTCTGTACCGTTGCAAAATGGTGCGGCGATTGCCTGGCTGTATGGAAACGGCGAGGTTATGACGCGCCGGGATGATACTCATGAGGCGCATATCGAAATCATGATTGATTCGATCGACCATAATCGTTTTTTAGCGAAATTTATGGCCGATTAAGGTATCAATAAGTTGAATAAAGACCAATGGTTGACTTGGTTTTGGTCAGCTCTTATATCTTCGGCACTCTCGAGTGCAGAGTGCTAATTTCGAGGGTCAAAACGATCACCTGATCATACCGAGAGGAATTACCAAATGAAATTCAAACCATTGCATGACCGTGTTGTGGTCAAACCGCTTGAGTTGGACACCAAGACCGCTGGCGGCATTATCATTCCTGACTCGGCGCAGGAAAAACCCATACAAGGCAAGGTCGTTGGTGTGGGTCCCGGTAATCGCGGCGATGATGGTGAGCTGCAAGCGATGGATGTCAAAGTTGGCGATGTCGTGTTGTACGGCAAGTGGTCCGGCACAGAGATTAAAATTGCCGGTGACGACGTTTTAATCATGCGCGAATCCGACATCATGGGCGTGATCGACTAACCTTCCGGAAAAAGGGGTAAGGGCTATGGCTGCAAAAGATGTTAAATTTGATACTGAAGCGCGCGATAAAATGCTGCGCGGTGTCGATATTCTGGCTGATTCCGTCAAAGTGACGCTTGGGCCCAAAGGGCGCAATGTTGTCATCGACAAGGCGTTTGGCGCGCCACGGATCACCAAAGACGGTGTCAGTGTCGCAAAGGAAATCGAACTTTCTGACAAGTTTGAAAACATGGGCGCGCAGATGCTCCGCGAAGTTGCTTCGAAAACGTCCGACATCGCAGGTGACGGCACCACCACTGCCACGGTTTTGGCGCAAGCCATCATTCGCGGCGGGGTCCGCGCGGTGGCCGCCGGCATGAACCCAATGGATTTGAAGCGAGGCATTGATCAAGCGGTGACCGCTGTCATCGCCGAAGTTGAAGCGCGCGCTAAAAAGATCAAAACCACCGATGAAATTGCCCAGGTTGGGACGATTTCGGCGAATGGTGAAGCGGAAGTGGGGCGGCTCATCGCCGAAGCGATGGAAAAAGTTGGCAAAGAGGGTGTGATCACCGTCGAAGAAGCCAAAGGATTGCACACTGAACTGACCGTCGTTGAAGGCATGCAGTTCGACCGTGGTTATCTGTCGCCATACTTTATTACCAATGCAGAAAAAATGATCGCTGAATTGGAAAACCCCTACATCTTGATCCATGAGAAAAAGCTGTCCAGCTTGCAGCCAATGCTGCCGATCTTGGAGGGCGTTGCGCGCAGCGGCCGGCCACTGTTGATTATCGCGGAAGATGTTGACGGTGAAGCTTTGGCCACATTGGTCGTCAACAAGCTGCGGGGCGGTCTCAAAATCGCCGCTGTCAAAGCACCTGGCTTTGGCGATCGCCGGAAAGCCATGTTGGAAGACATCGCCATCCTTACCAAAGGTCAGATGATTTCCGAAGACCTTGGTATCCAGCTTGAAGGGGTCACCTTGGAAATGCTTGGGACGGCGAAAAACGTCGTGATCACCAAGGATGAAACCACCGTCGTTGATGGTGCCGGTAAGAAAAAAGAAATCACCGCACGCTGCAACCAGATTCGCGCACAAATCAGCGAAACCAGCTCTGATTATGATCGTGAAAAACTCGAAGAGCGGTTGGCAAAACTTGCTGGCGGTGTGGCTGTGTTGCAAGTGGGTGGTGCCACGGAAGTTGAGGTTAAAGAGCGCAAGGACCGGGTAGATGACGCCATGCACGCAACCCGTGCTGCGGTTCAAGAAGGGGTTGTTGCCGGCGGTGGTATTGCGCTGCTGCAAGCCAGCCGTGTTCTTGCCAAAATGAGCCTGAAAAACAATGACCAGCAGGTCGGTGTTGAGCTGGTTGCGCGGGCTTTGCAAGCACCGGTCCGGCAGATCGTTGAAAATGCCGGTGAAGATGGTGCCGTGGTTGCCGGTAAAATCATGGAATCCAAAGAGCGCAATTTTGGATTTGACGCCCAAACCGGCGTTTATACCGACATGATTAAATCCGGTATCATTGATCCAGCCAAGGTCGTACGCACTGCCCTGCAAGACGCAGCCTCGGTCGCCAGCTTGCTGATCACCACCGAAGCGATGGTTGCCGATCAGCCACAAGAAGACGGTGCAGGCGGCATGGGCGGCATGCCTGACATGGGTGGTATGGGCGGCATGGGTGGTATGGGCGGCATGGGTGGTATGGGCGGCATGATGTAAGCCACGCTCTTTTGCCACTTGTCAGATAAAATTACAAGGGGCGGCCGGTTGGCGGCCCCTTTTTCTGTGTCAAGGTTGACATATCTTCTGCCCTACCGTGAGGAAACGCGAGGCTGTTATGAAAATCGATCTAGAGCGTGTTGGCAATCACATGCAAGAAACTGCGGAGGCTGTTATTTTGCCGCGTTTTCAGGCGTTGGGCGATGATCAAGTACAGCAGAAAACCGGTCCAAAAGACCTTGTGACCATTGCTGACTTGGAAGCTGAAGCCCTTTTGACGCCGATTTTAGAAGATCTGCTGCCAGGCTCAAAAGTGGTTGGCGAAGAAGCCTGCTCGGCGGATCCAAAGCGCCTTCAGTTGATGGCCGGTGACGACCCGGTGTGGGTGATTGACCCTGTTGATGGGACGCTTAATTTTGCCAGGGGCAAAGAAAATTTTTGCTCCATGGTGGCGCTGATAAGCGGTGATCATGTGCGCGCTGCATGGATTTTAGACCCGCTTAAAAAACAGCTGTTTGTGGCTGAAGAGGGCGGTGGTGCCTGGCGCTGGGATGGTGATGGCAATGGCCAACGGCTGCAGGCCGCAAGTGCGCGGCCATTAGCGGATATGGATGGCGCATTTAATTTTCGGTTTGTGCCCGATGACTGGCGGTGCGCCCTGCGCGAGCGTGCCACTGCCGCCTTTAAATCGCATAATCGTCTTGGCTGTGGCGGCCAGGAATATATCCGCATGTTGATGGGGGTGTATCAATTTGCCGTCTACACCATCAACATGCCATGGGATCATTGTCCGGGCACCTTGCTGCACCGGGAATCCGGCGGTCACGTGGGGCGTTTTGACGGCCGCGCCTATCGACCAAGCGAGATTATCGGCGGTTTGCTGATGGCCCCGGATGAAACCTCATGGTGGCAAATCCAAGAACAGGTGTTGGGCGAAGCTGCCTCGCTTGGGGCGGTGTACACCAAGCGCGGCAGTTAACCGGCCCGCAAATGCCGGATCGCTGCATCACGTTCGAACAAATACAGCAGGGTTCTTAAATCGCCGCTGCGGGGGCTGTTTTTAAGTTCCGGATCTTTATCAAGAATCAGCCGCGCGTCATCACGGGCGATGGCTAACAGCGCTTCATGGGCGGCAATATCCACAAGCCTGAAGGCAGGTAAGCCACTTTGCCGAGCCCCCAGCACCTCGCCGCTGCCGCGCAGCCGTAAATCTTCCTCGGCGATGACAAAGCCATCTTCGGTATCGCGCATGACTTTTAAACGTGCCCGTGAGGAGTCTCCAAGCTGGCCATTGTGCAGCAACAGGCAATATGATTCCTTATCACCACGGCCAATGCGGCCGCGCAATTGATGAAGCTGGGCCAAACCGAAGCGTTCGGCATGCTCAATCACCATAACCGTTGCTGCCGGTACATCAACACCGACTTCGATCACCGTTGTGGCGACCAGGATATCGAGGGAACCATCTCTAAACTCGGCCATGACAGCATCTTTTTGCGGGCCTTTCATTCGCCCATGGATCAAACCGACTCGACCGGGAAAGGCAACCTCTAGCTGTTTGGCGCGATCCTCGGCGGCTGTCAGCTCAAGCGTTTCGCTTTCTTCGACCAAGGGGCAAACCCAAAATACCTTTTCGCCCTGGGTGAGTTTTCGACCAACGGCGGCGCTGACCTCTGCCAGCCGTTCTAACGGAAAAAGCACGGTTTTAATCGGTTTGCGGCCAGGTGGTTTTTGGTTCAACCGGGAGCTATCAAGATCACCATAATAGGTCATCGTCAGGCTGCGCGGGATGGGCGTTGCCGTCATAACCAGCAAATCCACACCCGGGCCCTTCTGGCTCAATGCCATGCGTTGATGGACGCCAAAACGATGCTGTTCGTCGATAACGGCCAAAGCTAAATTTTCAAATTCCACGCCATCTTGGAACAGCGCATGGGTGCCGATGACCAGGCGTGCCGTGCCGTCGGCGACGCGGCCGCGGGCCGCTTCCCGGGTTTTTCCCTTATCGCGGCCGGTCAGGACTTCAACATCAATGCCGACTGCCGCCGCTAAGGGTTGGATCGTTGCCAAATGTTGCCGTGCTAAAATTTCCGTGGGTGCCATCAACACAGCTTGCGCGCCGGTTTCAACAGCATTTAACATCGCCATTAACGCGACAATGGTTTTGCCGCTGCCGACATCCCCCTGCAGAAGCCGCAACATCCGCATCGGTTCGGCCATATCGCTCAGGATTTCATCAATCGCCAACCGTTGGGCATCGGTCAAGGGAAAGCCAAAGGCGCTAAGGGCCTGCTGCCGCAAGCTGCCGTCACCGCATAAGCTGCGCCCTTTGCCGCGTTTTTGCCGTTGCCGGATCAGGGCCAAGGCCAGTTGATTGGCAAGCAATTCATCATAGGCCAATCGTTGGCGGGCCGCTGTTGTCGGCGCCAGATCGCCGGCATCACCCACATTGTGTACCGCATTGACCGCCTCGGCCCAGCTCGGCCAGCCCTCACGTGCGACCAATGCCGGCATATGCCATTCCGCCAGGGGCGGTGCCGGGAGCCGGGCAAGTGCCCCTTGAATTGCCCGTCTAAGCGTTTTTGCCGGCAGTCCCGTGGTCAGGGGGTAAACAGGTTCAACAATGCGGATGCTGTCGCCGTCGGCAGGCGATACCACATGGTCTGGATGGGCCATCTGGGTTTGGCCATGGTAATGCTCCACCCGGCCACTGACCACGCGTTGGCTGGCGACTGGCAGGATTTGCGCCAGGTAATCGCCGCGGCCATGAAAAAACACGAGGTCGATTTCACCGCTCGCATCATGGCACTTCACCCGGTAAGGCTGCCGCCGGCCGGCACCTGGCTGGTGACTGTCAACCGTCACCGTCAGGGTACAGATCTGACCGTTTTGCGCATTTTTGACAGATGGCGAGTAACGCCGGTCAATAACCGAGGTCGGCAAGTGCCACAATAGGTCAACGATATGCGGGCCAACCAGGTCAGCAATCATTTTCGAAAAACGCGGACCGATCCCCGGAAGTTTAATCGGTTCGGCAAAAACTGAATAAAGTGACTGTGGTCGCACGGACTTAGGTCCCTTGGGGCTGACAAATCATAAACGCAACTATATACCCTATTAATCCTACACATGAGGACGCAGTTGAATGCCAGAACAGAATTACACAGCGCTAGAGACTCGGCGCAAGCAATTGATTTACCGCAGCGCATATACCGGCACAAAAGAAACAGACTTAATCCTCGGTGGTTTTGCCCGGGCGCATGTGGGCAGCTTCGATGACCGGCAGTTGGATACCTATGAAGCTTTGTTAGAAGCCGGTGATCCGGCAATTTATCGTTGGGCCACAGGCCAAGAAGAGGTTCCATCAGAATTCGATACCGATGTATTTCAGCTCATCAAAAACTTTAAAGTAGTCCGCTAACACATTGTCTCAAAAATATAAAATAATTAGTGGCGCACCTGACAGCTACATTCCCTTCGATCTCGCCGCGCAGCTCACCCAGCGGCCCGCAGCGCATTTGCATATTGCCCGCGACGATGCCCGTATGGGGGCGATTGCGGCGGCAATGAAATTTCTGGCACCGGCGATTGAGGTGATCGAAATCCCGGCATGGGATTGTTTGCCTTATGATCGCGTGTCGCCGCATGGTGAAATCGTCTCCCGGCGGATCGCCGGTTTGGCGCGTTTGGCTGAAACCTCGGCCAATGCTGAGACAGGCCGGCTGATTTTGACGACTGTTAACGGTATTTTACAGCGGTTACCGCCAGTGTCGTTTTTTACCGCCGCGCAATTACAGTTGAAGCCGGCACAAGCAATCTCGGTTGCTGAGATCCAAAGCTTTCTGAGCAGCAATGGGTTTCGGCGCGCCGACACGGTCCGCGAACCAGGGGAATATGCCATTCGGGGCGGGATTATCGATGTTTTCCCCAGCGCCGTCGGTGAACCGGTGCGGATTGATTTCTTCGGCGATGACATCGACAGTATGCGGCATTTCGATGCCATGACACAGTTAACAACCGGCCCCTGTACGGAATTGATTTTTCGGCCGGTCGATGAATTTCTGCTCGATGACGACGCGATCCAGCGATTCCGCAGCGGTTATCGTGCGCATTTCGGCGGCGATGCCCATGATGACCCGCTCTATGAGGCTGTGTCGGCGGGCCAACGCTATGCTGGCATGGACCATTGGCTGCCACTGTTTCACAGTGAACTTGCGGTTTTGACGGACTACCTGGGGACACCAGATTTGACCTTCGATCACCAAGTGCCGGACATGGTCGATAGCCGTTTTGAGCAAATTGGTGAATTTTATGAAGCCCGCGAAATTGCCGCTAAGGTCAGGCAACGGGGCGGCGACGGCGTAGCTTATCGCGCGTTGCCAACCGAAAGCTTGTATCTGCGCAATCTTGAATGGCAGGCATTGTTATCGCGGGGGGCGCTATATTCGCCATTTGCAGGGGCTGACAGCGATGCGGCGTCAGGTCAGATCCGCGATGCCGGCGCGCGCAGTGAAATCGGCTTTGCCGAAGCGCGAGCGCAACCGGAAGTCAACATCTATGAGACTGTCGGCGACCGCTTGCATGCTGATCTGGGACGTGGCCGGCAGGTTCTTGTCTGCGGTCACAGCACCGGCTCACGGGACCGCTTGGTAAGTCTTCTGAAAGACCATGGCCTGAAAAACATCACCGCAATCGACGTATATAGCGAGCTGGACAGCCTTGGCGAGGCCATGGTCGCGGCGGTGACGCTGCCGATTGACCATGGCTTTGATGACGGCCGCCAAGTTATTGTCACGGAACAGGATATTCTTGGTGAGCGGCTTTCGCGGCCGCGCCGCCGCCGCCGCCGCGGCGAAGAATTCTTACAAGAAGCGGCCAGTTTGGAAGATGGCGATCATGTGGTCCATATCGAGCATGGGATTGGCCGCTATGACGGCCTTGAAACCCTTGAGATCGGCGGCGCACCGCATGACTGCTTGCGGCTTGTTTACCATGGTGGCGACAAACTGTTTTTGCCGGTCGAAAACATTGAAGTGCTATCCCGCTTTGGTTCCGAAGATGCCGGCGTGCAGCTTGATAAACTTGGCGGGGCCGCATGGCAGGCGCGCAAAGCCCGCGTCAAAAAGCGTATCCGTGATATGGCCGAGCAGCTGATCAGGATTGCCGCTGAACGGGAGATTGAGCGGCTGGAGGCTGTTTATCCGCCCGAGGGCGTTTATGAGCAGTTCTGTGCGCGTTTTCCCTATGAGGAAACGGAAGATCAGCTGCAATCTATCGAGGATGTTTTCAAGGATTTAGCCTCTGGAAAAGCCATGGATCGGTTGATTTGTGGGGATGTGGGTTTCGGCAAAACAGAGGTGGCGATGCGGGCGGCGGTGGTGGTCGCAATGCAAGGCTTGCAAGTTGCGGTGGTGGTCCCAACCACATTGCTGGCGCGGCAGCATTTCAATCAATTCGAGGATCGGTTCCGCGACCTGCCGCTGAAAGTGCGGCAATTGTCGCGGATGGTCACCAGCAAAGAGGCAGCGGAAGTACGGAGTGAGCTGGCCAGTGGCGAATGTAATGTGGTCATCGGCACCCATGCACTGCTGGCAAAAACAATCGCATTTAACAATCTTGGCCTAATGATCGTTGATGAGGAGCAGCATTTTGGGGTCGGCCAAAAAGAACGCTTGAAAGAGCTGAAGGCAGGGGTTCATGTGCTGACGTTAACGGCAACACCGATCCCCCGAACATTGCAAATGGCGCTGACAGGGGTTCGCGAAATGAGTTTGATCTCGACGCCGCCAATCGACCGCTTGGCGGTTCGCACCTTTGTGATGCCATTTGACGGCGTGGTTCTGCGCGAAGCCTTGATGCGCGAGCATTTCCGGGGTGGCCAAAGTTTTTATGTCTGCCCGCGTTTGGAGGATCTGAACCGCGAACATGAACGCCTGCGAACACTGGTCCCGGAGCTGAAAATCTCGATGGCACATGGGCAGATGGCAGCGCGTGATCTGGAAAATGTCATGACCGCATTCTCCGACGGGGCCTTCGACGTTCTATTGTCAACGCATATCGTTGAATCCGGCCTGGATATCCCCAGCGCCAATACCCTCGTTATTCACCGTGCCGACATGTTCGGGCTATCGCAATTATATCAGCTGCGTGGCCGGGTGGGGCGCTCAAAAACCCGCGCCTATGCCTATCTGACAACCAATCCCGGGCGGCGATTGACGGCTGCCGCACAACGCCGCCTGGAAGTGATGCAGACCCTTGATACCCTCGGTGCCGGTTTCAGCTTGGCCAGTCACGACATGGACATTCGCGGCACCGGTAACCTTTTGGGTGACGAACAGTCAGGTCATGTCAAAGAAGTCGGTGTTGAGCTGTACCAACATTTGTTGCGCGAAGCGGTAATGGCGGCCAGAGAAGGGCGGCTTGCCGATGATGGCCGGATTGCCGATGATTGGACGCCGCAAATTCAACTTGGCCGGCCTGTGTTGATCCCAGAGTTATATGTCCCCGATCTATCGGTTCGATTGGGCCTGTACCGGCGGGTTGGGCAATTAATTGACAGCCAAGAAATTGATGCTTTTGCCGCCGAGTTGACCGATCGGTTTGGGCCGATCCCTGCCGAGGTGACCAATCTTCTGGATGTTATCGCCATAAAACAAGCCTGCAAGGCCGCCGGGGTTGCGAAAGTTGATGCCGGGCCAAAAGGTGCTGTGGTTGCTTTCAGAGACAATACATTTGCCGACCCAGGTGGCTTGATCAGCTATATCGCCAAGCAAGAAGGTGCGATCCAATTACGCCCGGATCATAAATTGATTTATCGCCGTAACTGGGAAAAACCCGATAACAGGGTGCGCGGGCTAACCCGTTTCATTGGAGCGCTGGCAAAAATAGCCACAGGCGACGCAGCCTCGGTCACGTCATGACGGCCCCCAGGCTCACAGTTCGTGCCGCTTTGCCGGGTGATGGTGCGGCTGTTTTTCAATGGCGGAATGACCCGCTGACACGGGCCATGTCATGGCAGCCGGAAGCCGTGACACAAGCTAATCATGACATCTGGTTTACGAACGTCTTAGGCTCGCCGCGACGGCACATGATGATCGCTGAAATGACCGCGCCGGCGCCGGTCAACGACAAGCGGGTTGGTGTGCTTCGGTTCGACAGCACAATCGAGCCACAGGATTTCTTGCCGGCGTCTGACAACCCGGCAGCGTTGAGCCACCAAGTGTCCATCAATCTGAACCCTGTTTGGCGCGGCCAAGGCCTCGGCCAGAATTTATTGCTAACCGGTTGCCGGGCTTTTCGCGGCCATGGCCATGGTGGTTGGTTGTGGGCCGAGATTCGCCGGCAGAATGCCGCCAGCATCAAAATCTTCACCGCTGCCGGCTTTGCCTGTCTGGCTACGGATGATGATGTGCTGCGTTTTGGGCGGGCTGATTAGCGCGCCTGCCGGCAGTGTTACTGCGCCGGCAGGTTTGCTTGCTCGACTTGATCAAGATCAAATAACGGGAAAAATGCTTGCGGCTCTTGTGCGCCGGAGACGGCGTATTGGCGATTGATGATAAAGCAGGGCACGCCGGTGATGCCGCTATTATAGGCGAGGCGTGTTTCATCGAGGATTTCGCGCACCCCGTCAGGGCCGTTGAGATACTCAAACGTTTCCTCGTCATCTAAGCCGTTAATGACTGCAATTTCGACCAAATTTTCTAAATTGCCGATATCGACCCCATCGAAGAAATAGGCCGAAAATAGGGCCTCCAAGACCGCATCTTGGGCGCCGTGTCCACGGGCCCAGCGAATCAGCCGATGAGCCAGCACCGTATTCGGCGTGCGGGTGATCTTATCGAAGGCAAAATTGATCCCTTCTTCGGCACCGATTGTTTCAATCCTGCGATAGATTTGTTTTGCCCGATCAGGACCGCCAAATTTTTGCTGCAGATATTGCTGGCGATCGATCCCGTCACTGATCAAATCTGGGTTCAATTGAAAAGCTCGCCAAGTGATCTCAACCTGCGCATTCGGACGCTCTGCCAGGGCCCGTTCAAAGCGACGCTTGCCAATCAGACACCATGGACAAACAACATCCGAAAAAATTTCAATCTTCAACATGCGGTCTCTCCGGGACGTGGAAAACAAGGTGAAATTTTAACTCACTGCACTAGACTGCCAGGTTGTAAATAATTTTGCACCCCCTGACCGTAATTCCTGGTTGGTTTCACTTAAAAGGGCACGGGCATGACCCAGATCTACGAGGCGGGTTTGGAAAAGAACGCCGCAAATTACGAAGCACTGACGCCGCTTGATTACCTAGAGCGGGCGGCGGCTGTTATGCCGGATAAGATTGCCATCGTGCACGGTGACCGCCACGACAGCTATGGATTGTTTCGTAGCCGCTGCCGGCGCCTTGCTTCGGCGCTGATGAAACACGGCATTGGCCTTGGTGACACGGTCGCGGCCTTGCTACCAAACACCCCGGCAATGCTGGATTGTCATTACGGTGTGGCCATGTCGGGAGCGGTGCTGAATACCATCAACACCCGCCTTGATGCGGCCAGTATTGCCTTCATTCTCGATCACGGCGAGGCGAAGGTGGTGATTGTCGATAAGGAATATAGCGCTGTTATGAAAGCTGCGCTGGCGGCAGCAAATGTGACGCCTTTGGTGGTGCATGTTGATGATCATCTGGCTGCTAACGGAGAGCTGATCGGCAGCATTGACTATGATGATTTTTGGGCGGCAGGCGATGATGACCCGAATTGGCCGCGGCCGGCCGATGAATGGCAGGCGATCACCTTAAACTATACCTCCGGGACCACCGGTAATCCTAAGGGTGTGGTTTTTCACCATCGCGGTGCATATTTGAATGCCATGGGCAATGCCATCGCATTTGGTTTAAGCGCCGACAGCCGGTATTTGTGGACCTTGCCGATGTTTCACTGCAACGGCTGGACCTTTACCTGGGCGGTTACTGCGGTGATGGGCACGCATGTTTGTTTGCGGCAGGTTGATCCGGCTGAAATTTTTGCCTCGATCAGGGACAATAAGGTCTCCCATATGTGTGGTGCACCGGTGGTCTTAACCATGCTGATCCATGCCCCCGATGCTGCCAAATCAAGCTTTCCACAGATTGTTGATATTGCTACCGGCGGGGCTGCACCGCCAAGCCAAGTGATCCAATCGATGGAAGAAATGGGCTTCAAAGTGATCCATTTATACGGCTTAACCGAAACCTATGGGCCGTCAACGTTATGCGCCTGGCCGCCGGAATGGGATGGTCTTGATGCCGAAGCACGGGCCCGGAAAATGGCCCGCCAAGGGGTATACTACCCAACCCTTGAGGGGATGCGCGGGGTTGATCCGGAAACGGGCCAAGATATCCCCCATGACGGCGAAGCTGTCGGTGAGTTGTGGTTGCGCGGTAACACCGTGATGAAAGGCTATTTGAAAAACCCCGAAGCCAGCCGTGAGGCATTTGCCGAGGGCTGGTTCCATACCGGAGATTTGGTTGCCATTCACCCCGATGGCTATGCCGAAGTCAAAGATCGCTCAAAAGACATTATCATTTCCGGAGGTGAAAATATCTCCAGCCTGGAGGTTGAAGAGGTTTTGTTCCGGCACCCCAAAATCATGGAAGCGGCAGTGGTCGCGAAAGCCGATGACAAATGGGGCGAAACGCCCTGCGCATTTGTTACCCTGGTTCCAGGTGAAAGCCTGGCGCAAGCAGATGTGATCGCCTGGTGCCGCCAGAACATGGCGGGTTTTAAAGTGCCGCGTTATGTGGTCTTTGGCGAGCTGCCAAAAACGTCGACAGGTAAAATTCAAAAATTTGTCCTGCGTCAGGATGCAGCG
>QCEM01000014.1 GCA_003280605.1 SAR116 cluster bacterium AG-355-O21
TTGATCGCGGTCAATCATCACCACAATTTTCAAGCCGGTCGGCAGAAACGACAGGTATTTTTCCAGCAAGGGGACAAAGGTGACGTCGGTAAACAACACTTTGTCTTCAGCGTGATTGATAACGTAATTAAACTGCTCTGCTGGCAGGCGCGGATTGATGGTGTGGCAAACCGCACCAATTCCTTGCAACCCATAATATAACTCAAAATGCCGATAGCCATTCCAGGCCAAGGTTGCCACCCGGTCACCTGGCTTCACGCCAAAAGCCTTCAAGCCATTGGCAAGTTGGCAGATGCGTTGATAGGACTCGGCATAGGTATAACGATGGATATCACCTTCAACCCGGCGACTTACAATCTCGCTGCGGGGATGGAAGTCCTTGCCGTATTCAATCAAGCTGCTTACCAGGAGGGGTCGCTGCATCATTTGTCCCGCGATCAAACCATCGAACTCAGTCATCACTATTTTTCCTTTTCTTAGCCTGCCCCGTCATCAGCATAGTGCCGCTGATATGGCGGATCTACCGCGCGAATAGGTCATCTATGCGGTTGGTATCTGATCACCAGTCCAGCGCCCCGACAACTTTATCAACAGTTTGATCAAAACCAAGCGGGGTGATGCTGACCCGGCCGGCACGCAGGGCGGCAACGTCACTATCTGCCGCGATGTCGCCGCTCCCATGACGAAAGGAAAACCAATAATAACCGTTATCGCGGCGATCAATGCGTTCTTCAACGTTAATCCCGGTGACACCGCGATGGCCCTGCCGGGTAATGGCCATCCCGCCAACATCGGCGGCGGCGACCGCCGGGGCATTGATGTTGAAAAAACAGCTGTCGAAATGATCTGCCGCGTCAAGCACTTGCGCCACCGCCGCCGGCAAGCACGCGCGCGCGGTATCCCAGGGCACCGCCTTGCGATCACGGTAGGCTTGGCTTAACGCAATCGCCGGCCGGCCCATTAGATGCGCCGTGATAGCGGCCCCGACCGTGCCGCTGTAACTCACCTCGGCAGCGATGTTGGCACCCGAATTGACACCAGACAACACCAGGTCCGGCAGCCCATCGGCCATTAAATGGCCAAGCGCCATGATCACGCAATCGGCAGGGGTCCCCGAGACGGCAAACCGCCGCTGCCCCAGTTCTTCCAAGCGAACAGGTTCTTGAATGGTGATTTTGCGGCTGACCCCTGAGTTATCGCAATCAGGGGCGACGACCCAGACTTCTTCAGCTAATTGGTGCGCGATTTCTTCGGCGACACTTAGTCCGGGCGCACGCACGCCATCATCATTGGTGACCAAGATTCGGTGAAAACGCTTGGCAGCGCCGGATTCAGGCATAATCATATCCTTTGGGAAAAAATATATGTCGCCAATCTAACCGCCAGAGCCGCCTGCGACCAGTCCTTGTGATATGACAAATTTGTCATAATATCGACAGCGCGCGTCGGCAATGCTAACGCAGCATGATCAGCCCGCAGCAATGCGGTTCTGGCAGGGATGGAGGGGAGAGAGATAATGGTAACCGCAGGGCAGGTTAAAGCGGCACATCAATTCGATGAGGCGCAACTGGCGGGTTTTTTGAAAGCGCGCGATTTAATGGCCGCAGGCGACACCTTGAGCGTCCGGCAATTTCAAGGCGGGCAATCTAATCCGACCTTTTTGGTTACGGCGGGATTGAAGCGCTATGTGCTGCGTAAAAAGCCACCCGGCAAATTGCTGCCGTCAGCGCATATGGTTGAACGTGAGTATCGCGTGATGAAAGCACTTGAACCATTGGGTTTTCCAGTCCCGGCGATGCATGTGCTGTGCGAAGATGAAACTGTTATCGGCACGCCTTTTTACGTGATGGATTTTGTCGAAGGGCGGATTTTTGAAAACCCGGCGCTTTTAGATACAGCCATGACACCGGCGGAACGGACCGCCATTTACCAGTCAATGATCGAGACGATGGCAAAGCTGCATGCGGTTGATCCGGCAGCGATTGGATTAGATGATTTTGGCCGTCAAGGTGGCTATATCGAGCGGCAGATCAGCCGTTGGTCAAAGCAATTCGAGGCCTCACGGACGGAAGCCATGCCTGCCATGGATGCACTAATTGACTGGTTGCCTGACAATATCCCCGGCCCCGATGAAACCACCATTGTCCATGGTGACTTTCGAACCGGCAACTTGATCCTACACCCGACGGAGCCAAAGGTTATCGCGGTCCTTGATTGGGAATTGGCGACGCTGGGACATCCGCTTTCGGATTTAGCTTACAACTGTCTTGGCTACCACTTCCCGCGGGAAAACCAGCAGTTCAACGGCATGATCGGCGTTGACTTTGAATCGCTTGGCATCCCTGATGAGCAGCAAGTGGTGGCCATGTATTGCGCTGCAACCGGCCGCGACAGCATTCCCCATTGGCATTTCTATATGGCTTTTAACATGTTCCGTATCTCAGCCATTTGCCAAGGCGTCTATAAGCGCGGCCTGGATGGCAACGCCAGCTCGGAAAATGCCACCGACTATGGCATCAAAGCACAGTCGGCGGCCAAGATCGGCTGGCAACTGGCGCAAAAGATTTGATTGCGGAAAGTGGTGACGGCGCCCATCCACGTTCTTCATGAACACGAAATACGGCGCGTCATTAAGCTTGATAAAGCCGTCATTGATCACATCGATGCGGCCTTTGCCACACTTGCCGGCGGCGGTGTGATCATGCCGCCGATCCTATCCCTTGAAATTCCTGAATTTCATGGCGAGGTCGATGTGAAAACAGCCTATGTCCCGGGCTTAAGCAGTTTTGCGATCAAGGCCGCCAGCGGGTTTTTTGATAACCCCCGCCGCGGCCTGCCAACCTCATCCGGGTTGATGATCCTGTTTGCCGCCGAAACCGGCCAAGTCCAAGCCGTGCTTCTTGATAACGGCTATCTCACCGATGTTCGCACCGCCGCTGCCGGTGCTGTTGCAACCCGCCATCTCGCCCCTCAGGGGGCCAGCTCGGCAAGCATCATTGGTGCCGGTGCCCAGGCCCGTTGGCAATTACGCGCCCTGGCGCTGGAGCGGTCCTCACAACAGGTTCATGTCTGGGCCCGCGACCGGCAACAAGCAGCCCTGTATGCCGCCGATATGAGCACCGAGTTAGCCCTGCCGGTGATGGTCGCAGCAAGCGTTGAAGGTGCCGTTGCCGCCGGCGACATCATTGTCACGACAACACCAGCGACAGCACCGCTGATCGACGCAGACATGTTGCGTCCTGGCCAGCATCTGACCGCCATGGGCTCAGATCAACCAGGCAAAGGCGAGCTGGTGGCCGCCTGTCTGACCCTTGCGGATCTTTATGTGCCGGATCGGCAAAGCCAATGTGCTGTCGCCGGTGAGCTCCAAAATGCCATCGCCGCCGGCTTAATTGCAGCCGATCAAAAATTCACCGAGCTTGGCCAGATTGCCGCCGGATTGGCACCTGGCCGGCCGCATGATGCAGCCATCACAATCGCTGATCTGACCGGCACCGGCATGCAGGACACGGCAATTGCCGCACTTGTCTATGAGCGCATAACAGCGGCCAATTGCTAACGCCGTAACAGCGACCAGGCGGCGGCGAAGCTTAAAGCAGCGCGTCAATGGCTGCGGCGAGCGCCGTATCTTTGGCCGTCACACCGCCTGCGTCATGGGTGGTCAAAGTGATTTCAACGCGGTTATACACATTTGACCATTCCGGATGGTGATCGGCTTTTTCGGCAAGAATCGCAACCCGCGTCATGAACCCAAAGGCGGCATTGAAATTCGCAAAGGTGAACTGCCGCCGGATCGCCGGTTGGCCGGCAACCACCTGCCAGGCAGGTAATTCTGCGACCGCATCTTCGGGCGTTATCATATTCATTCTATCTAGCTCCTAAATGCACAGACCACGATCAGCCGCGCCCAATCCAGGGCATTTTGGTTGCCATAATCGACATGTTTAAGATGTTGGCATCAAGCGGCAGATCGGCCATTTGTAAAACCGCATCACCGACATGATCAACGTTCATCAATGGCTCCTCCTTAATGTCACCATTGGCCTGCGGCACCCCGGTGGACATACGTTCGGTCATCGGCGTGGCGGCATTGCCGATATCGATCTGACCGACGGCGATGTTATGCGCACGACCATCAAGCGCCGCTGATTTGGTCAGGCCGGTCACCGCATGTTTGGTCGCTGTATAGGGGATTGAAAACGGTCGCGGTGCATGCGCCGACACCGAGCCATTATTGATAATCCGCCCGCCCATCGGCTGTTGTGCTTTCATCACCCGAAAGGCCGCTTGCAGGCAATAGAACATGCCACTGAGATTAATATCGACCACTTCTCGCCAAATCGCCGGATCAAGTTCATCTAACGGCACCACCGGCGCCCCGCGCCCGGCGTTATTGAAAACCACATCGACACGACCGAAATGCGCAACAGTTTGATCAAACATGGCATGTACCTGCTCAACGTCACTGACATCGGTTGCCACCGACAGGCTTTCCCCTGCCACCGCTAAGGCCGCCGTTTCGTTCAGCTTGTCAATTCGCCGGCCCGTCAAGGTGACGTGATAGCAGGCTTTTAATAGTGCAAGGGCGGCAGCACGCCCGACACCTGTTCCAGCGCCAGTAACAATCGCAACTTTTGAAGGGGCACCCATTTATTTTTCTCCCTGATTTAAGTGATACCGATCATTTGTCGACGGCGGCGCGAGCATAGTCGGCAGACCCACGCGATGGCAATCTGCTTTCATCGCCTCACGGCGGTTTGCTTGATAAACCTGCCATGCCGCACCGAGTCCAAAGGGTAAGCAAATAAGCACCGTCCCCCCCAAAGCCCAAGTCGGGCCCCACTGGCTGGCGGCAAATCCAGCCATCGGTGCCACCACAATGAAGCTTATTTGGTAGATCAGTCCGGCGATCGACAGCACCGTGGCACGGTATTCCGACGATACCCGATGGTTTATTTCGGTCACGCCAACAGGCCGTACGATACCAAAAATCAAGCCGGCCAAAAACAATAATGGCAGCGCCTGCAAGCGATCGATGACGACAACACCAATCATCATCAGCACCAGCAGCAACAGCAACAATGTCAAAAAGTTTGCCAAGCTTAACCGCTCTCGGACCCAACTGGCAAGAAACCCGCCCAGGGCGCTGACAGCGAAGAAGCCTGCTGCCAAGGGGCCAAACCACGCCAGCGGCAGCGCATAGGCCATGTAAAATGTTTGCGTCAAAAATAGGACGATTTTGGTCACCGCGAAAACCGCCGCGATGGCGACGATCAGCCCATATAGCAAGGGTGCTGTTTGGAAGCTTTCGGCAACCGCCCGGAACACTTTCGGAAATGCCCGTGAATGCCCTGACAAACGTTGTCTTGGCGGTTCGGTGATGAAACACGCGATGTCGATTGCCGCCGCCGCAGCGATGCTGTCGGCAGCCCATAATAGCAATGGGTTCAACTGATACAAAAGCCCGCCAACAAGCGCTGCGAGGGCCGTCACCACAAGCGCCAAGCCGCCGCGCCGGGCTTCTAAGGGAAGAAAACGCGTCGCTCTGGCGCGGGCCTGTAAGCTGTCATACAGCAAAGCACTGTCAGCACCTGATTGCAGGCTAATCGATATCCCCATCACAACTTGCCCAAGGGCAAATACCCAGAAACCATCTGCCACCCAGATCAAAATCACGGCGGCCAGCGATAGGCAAGCTGATACCCGTAATACATCAACCCGCCGCCAAACATCGGCAAGCCAGCCGGGTGGCACCTCACAGATAACGACCGCTGCCGCAAAAATTGCCTCGCTGAGCATCAGATGAAAGAAATCTAACCGTAAACGGTCGTGAACAAACGGCGCTAAGACCGGCAAGATAAACAAGCAGCCCCGCAACATGCTGTAATAGTTGAGTAACGGCAGGTTGCGATCTAAGCGCCGTTCAGCGGCCGATAACATGCTTCAAACCAATCAAAAGGCACATCTTGCCCTCTCCTCTTTTGCACCGAGGTCGGATTGATTGGTTGGCAGCGGTAAAGGATGGTTATGATCTGCGGATCAAATGCGTCACCGGCGCCTGCATCAGGCCGACCAGTGACAGAACATCATCAGGTCGGCAGCGACACTGGCCGCGTGCTAAGGCTGACAAACATATAGGTACCGACCCGCGCCGATAAGCGGGTGATCGCTGACGGACAGCGATTGACTGTGATCCATATTGCCATCGGCGCGGCCCTCAAAGTTATCTCGTCAGAATAGTTATTTTATCAGGATTAACAACGATAAATTGTTTTTTATTGCGATATCGACGGCGAAATTGAAAAAGCCGCCCTAAAACGGCGGCTTTGACGAACTGTTTGCTGGCGCGTTTGCTCTAGAAGCCTTCGCGTTCCATCCGCTTGCGCATCAACTTACGATGCCGCCGCACAGCTTCGGCCTTTTCACGCGCCCGGCGCTCGGAGGGCTTTTCAAAATTACGGCGAAGTTTCATTTCCCGGAAAATTCCTTCGCGCTGCATTTTCTTCTTTAGCGCGCGCAGGGCCTGATCAACATTATTGTCTCGTACGACGACTTGCAAATTTACAACTCCACTAACGCGGTCGCCGCAACGACCAATGAATGATACCGGCGGATTGGGCGTTCCCCCTCCGATTGCAGCGGCGGTATACCACACCCGTTGACCGGTTGCAAAGGGCGGCAGTAAATTTATTTAATCATCGTCGCCCACCGCCTTTACCGGCCCGACCCTGGCCTCTATATAACAAGAGATGACCATTCGACCAATCTTTCGTGCCGGGGCAGCGATTTTATCTGAGGTCGCGCGCCCGTTAGCGGCAGCAGATATGCCCAGCCTGCCGCAACTGGTTGCTGATATGCGGGCCAGCATGGCGGCGGCCGGCGGCACTGGCTTGGCGGCACCGCAAATTGGCGAGTCTGTGCGCTTGGTAATTTTTGAAGTGTCCGCCGCCCGGACCACCGCGCAGCCCGATGACGACCCGATTGGCATGACGGTCCTCGTCAATCCCAGCTGGCAGGTTCTTGATGCCACCGAAGATTTAGGCTGGGAAGGCTGCCTCTCACTGCCCGGTTTACGCGGCGAGGTGCCTCGCTATCGCCGTATCCGCTACCGCGGCCATGACCTCAACGGCACACTGATAGAGCGCACCGCAGCCGGTTTTCACGCCCGAATCTTTCAACACGAGGTCGATCATTTAGATGGTATCCTTTACCCGCAGCGCATGCGCGATATGCGCCGGTTTGGGTTTACAGAAGAAATATTGGCCACCGCAGCCACCATCGGAGATAGGTAATGCGCACCAAAAAACGTGATGTTGAGCAAGAGTTTCAAGACTTGCGCGCCGCTGTTCTTGCTGCCGCTTTGCCGGATGTGCCCTTTGATGGCTGGACCGAAACCACCTTAATGAATGCTGCCGCCGCCGCCGGTTTCGAACGCGATGAGGCGCTGCGGGCATTTCCGGGCGGCCGGCGCGAGGCTGTTGAATGTTATTTACGCATGGCCGATGAACGGATGCTGGCAAAGCTTGCCGACGTTGATCCGGCAACCCTTAAAATCCGCGAACGCATCACCTTAGCGGTGCGCACCCGCTTAGAGGCTGCCGAAGGCGAACGGGACGTGATCCTGCGGACATTATCGCTGCTCGCCACCCCTGCTTATTCAAAGGTCGCAACCCGATCTTTGTACGAGACCGTCAACACGATCTGGTATTGGGCCGGAGATACCGCGACAGATTTTAATTTTTATACCAAGCGTGGTCTTTTGGCCGGCGTCTACACCTCGACCTTGCTTTTTTGGTTAAATGACGACTCCCCTGATCATGCCGAAACATGGGCATTTTTGGATCGCAGGATTGCCGATGTGATGCGCATTCCGCAGGTCACCCAACGTTTCAAAAAGATCCGCCAACGGCTGCCCAACCTTGGACCGCTTCTGGGCAAGCTGCGCCGCCGCCGCGCCACTGGTTAAGGGCCGTGGTTGTCTGGCGCGGCACCGCCAAGCCAATTCACATGGCCCATTTTGCGCCCTGGCCTGCTTTCCGCTTTGCCATAGAGATGTAACCGCGCCCCTGGTGATGCCAGCAGTCGCGGCCAATCATCAACCGCCGCGCCAATCAGGTTTTGCATGACTGTGGGGGTGGCAACCGCAGCATCCCCCAAGGGCAAGCCGCAAATCGCCCTGACCAATTGCTCAAACTGATCGGTTACCGCGCCATCCTGGGTCCAATGCCCAGAGTTATGCGGCCGTGGGGCAATCTCATTTAACAACACCGCACCATCGGCGGTGACAAACAATTCAACGGCCAGTAAACCCTCGATATCAATTGCCTGGGCCATTCGCACGGCGGCGTCAATGGCCGCCTCAGCTGTTGCCGCTGGCAAGCTTGCCGGCGCAATCGTGGTGTCGAGGATGTGATTTACATGATGGTTTTCCACAGGTGGGTAGACAGCACAGGAACGATCTAGCCCACGGGCCACGATCACAGATACTTCCCGCTCAAAGGCGACCACGGATTCCAGGATCGCCTCGTCAGTGGCCACATCAGCCCATGCTTGGGTGACATCTTCAGGGCCGTTGATGCGCACTTGGCCCTTACCATCATACCCAAACCGGCAGGTCTTAAGGATGGCCGGATAGCCAATCGACAGCAGCCCTGCCTGTAAATCTTGCAGGCTATTCACGGCCGCAAATTCAGCGGTTGCGATGCCAAGCTCGCGCGCGAAAGTCTTTTCAACCAACCGGTGTTGAGAGATTTCCAACGCCTGCGGTCCAGGTCGTGCGGGCACGATCTCGGCCAGTTCGCGGATGGTCACCAAGGGGATGTTTTCAAACTCATAGGTGACCACATCGACTTGCTTGGCAAAGCGCCGCAAAGCGTCAAGATCTTGATAGTCAGCAACGGTTGCAGCGGCAGCAACCTGCGCCCCCGGACCATCGGCCTCAGGCGAGAAAACATGACAGCGATAACCAAGCCGGGCCGCCGCAAGGGCAGTCATCCGGCCTAATTGACCGCCACCGACAATGCCAATCGTGGCCCCCGGTTGCAGCGCCGTCATGTGACCGGATCAATCGGTTGTTCACCAACAGCTGCCGTTTGCGCCGCCCGCCAGCCATCAACCGCCTGCTGCAAGCCCGGATCACTGATGGCCAGGATCGACGCCGCCAGCAATGCTGCATTGATCGCGCCGGCCCGGCCAATCGCCAAAGTACCGACAGGAATTCCGGCAGGCATCTGAACAATGGACAGCAAACTGTCTTGCCCCTTGAGCGCATGGCTTTCCATCGGCACGCCAAGCACCGGTAAGCTGGTCTGGGCGGCCACCATGCCAGGCAGATGCGCCGCCCCGCCGGCTCCGGCAATGATCACCGCCAGGCCGCGGTCACGCGCGGTTTTCGCATATTCGGCCATTCTTTCCGGAGTCCGATGGGCGGAAACAATACGACATTCATGGGCGACCCCCAGGGCCGTTAATGTCTCAGCAACGTGGCGCATGGTTGGCCAATCTGATTGACTGCCCATGATCACCCCAACACGTGGCATTTGTTCTGACATCCAAATCCTCTTCCCGCCACTTTTGCGGCCTAGTCGTAAACCTTTGGCGTCGTAAACCTTTGACGTCGGCACCCGACGCCTGATTACCCGAAGCCATACATTCGCCAGGTCAGGCGATAATATCCGGCAGCAACAAATTGCGCAGCCGCGCCATTTGGTCCTTCAATACCAGCTTACGTTTCTTCATGCGCTGTAATTGCAAATGGTTAAAAGGGACCGCCTCGGCAATGCGCTCAATAATGTCATCCAGATCCCGATGCTCCGTTTCCAGCGCCGTCAACTGGCGTTTCAGATCTTCACGGTCCTGCAATGTAATCTCTTTCCATAACCAAGGTCTTTTTTGACGATATCGCAGCACGTCGCGCAATGCCAGTGTGCCGGCACCCTGCCAAAGCATCTAAAATAGCCGTAACCGGGCTTCACGCCTGGGACGAAGACAGATACAGTTAGTCATTATTTACATCAATGGGAATTGGCCATGCCAGTGACGAATTTATATTTTGATATTATTGCCAAAGATGCCGCTGCGGTGACGGTTCCCATTCATGACCTTGTGGTCGCAGGCTGGACCGGCCGGGATGCGGAGGCCGTGCGCCATCACGTCGATGAGTTGGCGGCGATTGGCGTTCCCGGTCCGTCAACGGTTCCGCTTTACTATCGTGGCAGTCAATCACTGGTCTTACAGGCGGACGCGATTCAAGTGCTTGGCAGCGGCACCTCAGGAGAGGTTGAACCAGTGTTGATCCAGGGTGCCGATGATCTTTTGGTTACGGTCGGCTCGGACCATACCGACCGTGATGCTGAAAGCCAGTCCATCGCCCTTGCCAAACAAGCTTGCCCGAAAGTCTTGGCCAATCAAGCCTGGCGCTTTGCTGATGTGGTTGACCACTGGGACGCCCTTGAGTTGACGGCAACAATTAACGAAAATGCCCGCGCCGTCACTTACCAGCAGGGCAGCTTGGCTGAAATCAGGCCACCATTGGAACTGATTGCAGGCTTTGCCGGCGACCCTGTCTTGCCTGCTGGTACCGTCATGTTATGCGGAACGGTTCCGGCCATTGGCGGTATTCGCGCCAGCACACAGTTTAAAATGCGCTTGTATGACCCGGTTCTCGACCGTGCCATCGAACATCAATATGCCATCGCTGTCCTGCCCATCATCAGCTGAAAGTTGTTCCCATGAAAACGATTCCCGCTTTGAATGCTGCACTAAACGCCAACGAGACCTCCAGCGCGGAATTAACCGCCGACTGTTTGGCCCACATCAATGATCCCGCGGGCGAGGGCGCGCGAACCTTTCTGGCAGCTTTTGACGACAGCGCCATGCGCGAAGCTGAAATTGCGGATCGACGTTTGGAGGTGGGCAGCCAAACTGCCTTAACAGGCCTGCCGATCTCCATTAAAGATCTTTTCGATGTCGCCGGGCAAGTCACCAGGGCGGGCTCAAAAGTGAGGAATGACGCCCCTGCCGCAACTGTCGATGCACCTGTTGTGGCACGCCTACGCGCAGCCGGCGCAACCCTGGTCGGGCGCACCAATATGACCGAGTTTGCATATTCCGGATTGGGCCTTAATCCACATTATGGCACCCCGGCCAACCCATTTGACCGCGCCACACGGCGGATTCCTGGCGGCTCCTCCGCCGGGGCGGCGATTTCGGTGACCGATGGTATGGCAGCTGCCGCCATTGGCTCCGATACCGGTGGTTCCGTTCGCATACCTGCAGCGTTTTGCGGCTTAACGGGCTTCAAGCCAACAGCCCGGCGGGTGCCGACCGCCGGGGTTTTCCCGCTATCTTATACGCTTGATTCAATTGGCCCATTGGCCGCCAGTGTGGCGTGCTGCGCGGCAATTGACCGAATTATCGCCGATCAGCCAAGCGAAACACCGCGGCCGATTAATGTGGCAGGCCTGCGCTTAGCAATCCCTGAAACCATCGTTCTCGATGACTTAGATGACACCGTCGCTGGGGTTTTTGATGAGACGATTCGAAAGCTATCCGAGGCCGGGGCGCGGTTAACTCATTTACAATTTGACCTGCTGAATGACATTCCGGCGGCCAATGCCAGCGGCGGCTTTGTTGCCCCGGAATGCTACAATATCACCCGCGATTTGTTGCAGCAGGCACCGGAGGCGTTTGATCCACGCGTTATTTCTCGGATCTTGAAGGCCGATACCATGGCCGCCGCCGATTATGTGCAGCTTTGCCAAAAACGTCAGGACATTATCAATCGGGCCGATCTCATCAGCCGGGAGTTTGATGCCGTCATCATGCCAACGGTGCCAATGATTGCACCGGCAATCGCCCCGCTGGAGGCGGATGACCGGTTGTACGCTAAAACCAATATGCTGGCCTTGCGGAATTGCTCAATCGGTAATTTTTTAGATCGCTGCGCAATTACCCTGCCCTGCCATCGCCGCGGCGAAGCCCCGGTTGGATTGATGGTTATGGGCGAAACCATGGGCGATCAAAGACTTCTTGATATCGCCGCCAGCTTAGAGAAAGTAATTGGCCACATTGAGTGACGCTGAGGCAATTGTCTGCTCATATTTCAAAAATTAGTTGATTCGATACCCTACAAATAAAGACTAGTTGACATGGAATAATTAATGTTGAATAATATATGATGAAAAGTAAGGTGGATCTGAAACAAAGGAGGCAAGAGCTATGTCGACAATTGATCGTGTAAACGCATTACGGCAACGCCATATGGAACTCGACAGACAATTAATTGCGCTGTCTGCCAGTGCCAGTTCAGATAATATTGCTAAAGATGCCGTGAAACGGCAAAAACTCGCGATCAAAGACGAAATCGCTACCTTAGAAGAAGCCGTTAACTAACGGCTGCGCGAGCATATTGCCCTCCCATTCAGGGCGTAAAACAAGTCTTACGTCACTGACGCAGTTTGCTCGCGCAAAACATATTTTTGCACCTTACCGGTTGAGGTTTTTGGCAATTCGCCAAACACCACGTAGCGCGGGCATTTGAAATGCGCAAGATTGCTGCGGCAAAACTCAATAATTTCCGCAGCTGTCGCGCTGCTGCCTGGCTTCAATGTCACAAATGCGCAGGGAGTCTCGCCCCATTTATCATCAGATTTGGCAACAACTGCCGCTTCTAAGACCGCCGGATGGCGGAACAGCACACCTTCCACCTCGATGGTGGAAATATTCTCACCGCCGGAAATGATAATATCCTTCGAGCGGTCTTTCAGCTCGATGTAACCATCGCCATGCATCACCCCAAGATCGCCGGTATGGAACCAGCCACCTTTAAAAGCCGCCTGCGTTGCCTGTTGGTTTTTCAGGTAACCTTTCATGACCACATTGCCGCGCATGAAAACCTCGCCGATGGTTTTGCCGTCTGAAGGCACCGGCTCCAGGCTCTCGCCATCGGCCACCATCAAGCCTTCCAAAACCGGGTAACGGACACCTTGGCGGGCCTTTAAATCAGCCTGTTCGGCGATCGGCAGCTCGTTCCACTGTGGTTGCCAGGCGCAGACAGTCACGGGTCCGTAAACTTCCGTCAGCCCGTAGACATGAGTAACGTCGATACCAAGGCGTTCCATCCCTTCAATGACGGCTGCCGGCGGTGCTGAGGCAGCGGTCATCATGGCCACCCGATGATCAAATTGCGGCCGTTGATCATCCGGCACCTGCAGCAACATGTTCATAATGATCGGCGCCCCGCACAGATGGCTCACGTGATGGTCGGCAATACTTTTGAAAACACTTTTGCCATCCAGGCGACGCAAGCACACATGGGTTCCGGCCATGGCTGTGATGGCCCAGGGGAAGCACCAACCGTTACAGTGGAACATCGGCAGGGTCCAAAGGTAGATCGGATAATCCCGCATTCCCCAAACCAGCACATTAGATAATGCATTCAGGTAGGCGCCGCGGTGATGGTACACCACTCCTTTCGGATTACCGGTCGTCCCCGACGTGTAGTTCAGAGCAATTGCTTGCCATTCGTCACTTGGCCGCACACCAGCATATTGTGGATCGCCGGCGGCGATGAATTGCTCGTAATCTTGCGCCCCAAGCTGGTTGCCGCCCGGCCCCTCACTATCAACGATATCGATCACCAAAGGCGGGTTTTCCATCTCTGCCAAGGCTGCTTCGATGACAGGTGCAAACTCGGTATCCGTGAGCAAAATCTTTGCTTCACCATGCTCCAGGATGAAACGTATCATGGGTGCGTCAAGCCGGGTGTTGAGGGCGTTGATAACACCGCCGGTCATCGGTATGCCAAAGGTCGCTTCAAATGCCTCCGGGGTATTCTGGGCCATCACCGCAACGGTATCGCCGCGGCCAATACCATGTGCCGCCAGTGCCGCCCCAAGCCGTCGGCAACGCTCTGCGGTTGTCGCCCAGTTATAGCGCCGGCGGCCGTGGATTACCGCGGTTCGGGTTGGGAATACTTTGGCCGTTCGCTCCAGGAAGGATAATGGCGTTAACGGCACATAATTGGCTGGATTTGGATCAAGATCCATTTCATATGGATTTGTTACCATCACATGTCTTCCTTTGTTCCCGACCTTTCGCGCATGCTATGCCCGTGCCGCGCTGCTGTCACGGCTCTTTTTATGCGGCAAACGATACGCAAACCGGCGCACGCTATGTTGGCAAGTTCGGAAAGAAATGTGCATGCTGCAACGAAAATATGGAAACTTAAAAACAGATCACAAGATCGACATTCAAAGGACATGGCATGGTTGGCGAATTTGAACAGATTTATCAGCAATCACTGGCACAGCCGGAAGCGTTCTGGGCAGCGGCGGCAGATGATATCGACTGGTTCAAAAAATGGGATCGCGTGAAAGACGACGATAACCCGCCATTTTATCGGTGGTTTGTCGGCGGCCGTACCAATACCGCCTATAATGCTTTGGACCGGCATATTGCCGCCGGCCGCGGCGACCAAGCGGCGCTTATCTACGACAGCCCGGTAACCGATACGGTGAGCCGTATCAGCTATACTGAGCTGCGCGATCGGGTAGCAAAATTTGCTGGTGCCCTACGCGACCTTGGAGTCGGTTATGGCGACCGTGTGATCATCTACCTGCCGATGATCCCAGAAGCGGTTGTGGCAATGTTGGCGACGGCCCGCATCGGTGCCGTCCATTCAGTTGTCTTTGGCGGTTTTGCGCCCAATGAATTGGCCACACGGATTGATGATTGCACGCCGAAATGTATTGTCACCGCCTCTTGCGGGATCGAACCGGGGCGCGTGATTGCCTATAAGCCGCTGGTTGATGCGGCAATCGAACTGTCAACGCATCAACCTGATCATTGTGTGGTTTTGCAACGACCAATGGTGGCCGCCGCGATGACACCGCAACGCGACCTTGATTGGGTGCAGATCGAAGCCGCTGCCGCGCCTGCCGATTGTGTCGAGGTTGCGGCCACGGACCCCTGTTATATTTTGTACACATCCGGCACCACCGGCGAGCCCAAAGGGGTTGTCCGTGATACCGGCGGCCATCTGGTCGCCTTGAAATGGTCGATGTCGAACATCTATGGTGTTAATCCCGGTGACGTTTTCTGGGCGGCTTCCGATGTTGGCTGGGTGGTTGGCCATTCGTATATCGTCTACGCGCCGTTATTCCATGGCTGCACCTCGGTTTTGTTTGAAGGTAAGCCTGTTGGCACCCCCGATGCCGGCACCTTTTGGCGGGTTATCGCTGAGCATAATGTTGCCGTGATGTTCACCGCGCCAACAGCTATTCGGGCCATAAAAAAGGAAGACCCCGACGGCAAGCTGCTGGAAAAATATGACCTGGGGCAGTTTCGGGCGCAATTTTTGGCGGGCGAACGCTGTGACCCGGACACCTTGGAATGGTGCCAAAAACACCTTGGTGTGCCAACCGTTGATCATTGGTGGCAAACGGAAACCGGTTGGCCCATCGTATCGAATTGCCTGGGCATTGAAATGCTGCCGATCAAGCCTGGCTCACCGACACGGCCGGTTCCTGGATGGCATGTTCAAGTTGTTGATCCGGCCGGTGATCCTTTGGCGGCGGACGAGATTGGCGCCATCGTCATCAAGTTGCCGCTGCCGCCCGGCTCACTGCCAACGCTTTGGCAAAAAGATCAGCGCTTTATTGACTCCTACCTGGCCGAATATCCCGGCTATTACCAAACAGGTGATGCCGGCATGATCGACGCTGACGGCTATTTACATGTGATGTCGCGAACCGATGACATTATCAACGTCGCCGGCCATCGGCTGTCCACAGGTGGGATGGAAGAAGTTCTCTCGGCCCATAGTGATGTCGCCGAATGCGCCGTGATTGGCGTTGCAGACGCGCTTAAAGGCCAAGTTCCCCTGGGTTTCCTGGTTTTGAAGGACGGTGCCGATAAGGATGACGCCGCCATTGTTGCCGAGGTGGTTCAAATGGTCCGTGACCGCATTGGGCCGGTGGCGGCGTTTAAGCTGGCCTGTGTGGTGCAGCGCTTACCGAAAACCCGATCCGGCAAAATTCTCCGCGGCACGATGAAAAAAATCGCCGATTGCGAAGCCTATAAGATGCCGGCAACCATTGACGACCCGGCAATCCTTGAGGAAATTACGCAGGCCCTGCAAACCATCGGCTTTGCCGGTCCCGGCACTTAAAGGCGAACAATACGGACCCCGACATCTTGGCTGGCATCCGCCAGCCAAGACCATAAATAAGGCGCGAAACTGTTGCGCACGATCAGCTCATAGCTGGGCGCATCATCGACTTGTATCAAGGTAATCTGCGCCCGTTCAAACATGGTCTGCGCACAATTGCCGGCAGCGAACGAACGCGGATGCAGGTCAATGGCGATGCCTTTACGCAGCACCCAACGCGCATCGCCACCGGCCAAGCGAATAATGGTGGCGTTGTCGGTCTGATCGGTGACCGCCACATGCTGCCCGGAAAAGCCCTCAAGCAAGGCTGCTTGCAGGGCGCTCTCGGCACCGGGCTCGGTCAGAATGAGGTACTCGTCGGGACCAAGCCAGGCCGTCATCACTTGCCCACCAAAAGTCACCTGCCCCACTGCCGGCAAGGGGCCACCAAGCAGATCATTGATGGCAGGCGGGATTTTTGCTGGTGTGACGCGCAGGTTTAATTTCCCGACAAACCGCCGCTCACCCAAAGACACCCCAGCATCCGAGGGGCCGCCAACGGTCAGGTTCAAATGATCCAGTGGGGAAAATGCCTGGGTCGTAACATCAGCCATTGAGACGTTCTCCCTTCGGATCAAAAAATTGTGGCTCAGTGACCACCGCCGTTAGATTGCCGTCACTAAGGGGCAGATGCACTGTTTCGCCGAGCCGCGCCCGGCCACCGGCGATCAACGCCATGGCAATCGAGCGGCCACAATTTGCGCTGTAATAGCTGGAGGTCACATGTCCCAGCATGGTCATCGGCGGGGCCGGTTTCAAATCTGCGACAACCTGCGCCCCTTCCGGCAACACCACTTCGGGGTCGGTGCTCAACAGGCCGACCAATTGCTTGCGGTCAGCGCGTAGGCTATCGGTCCGTGCCAGGGATCGCTTGCCAACAAAATCAGCTTTTTTGCTGGCCACAATCCAATCCATGCCAAGGTCACCAGGGGTGACAGACCCATCGGTTTCCTGACCAACAATGATGAAGCCTTTTTCCGCCCGCAGCACATGCATTGATTCCGTGCCATAGGGGGTGATGTCATATTTTTCACCTGCCGCCATCAAGGCTGTCCAGAGCGCGAGGCCATGGCGGCTGGGCACGTTAATTTCAAACGACAACTCACCGGTAAAGGAAATCCGAAACACCCGCGCCGGAAGGCCGGCCACCGTGCCTGTGCTCACGCCCATGAACGGCAGCGCAGCATCCGACAGATCAATGTCATCGCTAAGTTCTGCCAGCAAGTCACGGGCTTTTGGCCCACAAATCGAAGCCACCGCCCATTGTTCCGTTACAGATGTGAAATAGACCTGCAAGTCAGGCCATTCGGTTTGCGACCATTCTTCCAGCCAATCAAGAACCGCAGCAGTACCGCCTGTGGTGGTGGTCATATGAAAATGATCCTCGGCCAAGCGGACCGTCACGCCATCGTCCTTAACCATGCCGTCCTCGCCAAGCATCAAGCCATAGCGTGCCCGACCAACGGCTAATTTGAGCCACCCATTGGTGTAAATCCGGTTCAAAAACTCTGCTGCATCTGGGCCTTTAACATCAATTTTACCCAATGTTGAAGCATCCAAAATGCCCACACCTGTGCGCGCGGCAACGCATTCGCGGTCAACAGCTTCGCGCATGGTTTCACTACCACGCGGGTAATACCAAGCCCGCATCCATTGGCCAACATGCTCAAAAGTGGCACCATTGGCGTGGTGCCAGGGATCCATCGGGGTACTGCGGACCGGCTCAAACTGGCCACCAACCGCCCGCCCGGCAAAGGCGCCGATGGCGACCGGCTCCAGCGGTGGGCGAAACGTTGTGGTGCCGACGTCAGGAATGTGAGCGTCCCGGGCATTGGCCAGAATAGCCAAAGCGTTGACGTTGGAGGTTCGCCCTTGATCGGTTCCCATGCCGGTCGTGGTATAGCGTTTGGTATGCTCTACCGATAAATACCCTTCCTGGGCCGCCAAGCGAATATCAGCTGCTGTGACATCATTTTGGAAATCAACAAACTGCTTGCCTTTCCCTGCATTGGTTGGCACTTGCCAAATCGCCCGCAGTGGCATTTCAGTGACGGGATCGACCTTTGGAGCGGCTGGTTGGCGGCCCTTGGCACCGCTTGCGCGGGCGGCCTCCATGCCCCCTTTCAAGCCATTTTTCAAAGCCCCTGCAAGGCTAAAGTCACCGGCAGATGCGCCCACCGAAACTGTTGCTTCATGGGCCACATCGGGGATGAAACAGGCTTGTTCATCATCCCAACTAAGCGTCCCGCGGCTTTGTGAAAATAAATGCACACTTGGGCTCCAGCCGCCTGACATGGCGATACAATCGGCCACCAAAGAGGTTACTGGGCCGGTAACGGTGGTGCCGTCCTCGGCCAATTCCATAATGCTGCAGCCGGTCACACGCCGATGACCGCTGACAGCGATAATCGCATGGTTGAAGTAGGTTTTTATGCCCCGGTCACGGGCAGCGGCAACCAAGTCACCGGCCACCGCATCAGCTTCTGCTCGCAGGTCAACAATCGCGGTAATGCGAGCATGGGCATCATCAAGCGCAAGCGCCGTCCGATAGGCATCATCATTATTGGTGAAAATAACAGTCTCGCGGCCCGGCAGAACGCCATAGCTGTTGACATATTCCCGGACTGCCGACGCCAGCATGATTCCCGGGCGATCATTATCCGCAAACACCAACGGTCGCTCGATCGCACCTGTTGCCAAGACAACCTGTTTGGCGCGAATTTTCCAAAACCGTTGGCGAACAAGATGTGTCGGGGTGTTGCCCAGATGGTCCGTCACCCGTTCCAAAGCGGTTATGTAATTGTGGTCATAATATCCTGTCACGGTTGTCCGCGGCAGTACCGTCACCTCAGGCATCGCTTGTAATTTAGCGACCGCTGCGGTTACCCATTCGGCCGCCGGTTGACCGTCAATTTGCTGTGCACCATCGAAACAAATGTGGCCGCCGAAGCCAGCTTTGGCTTCGGTCACCATGACCCGCGCACCTGTCGCTGCAGCAGCCAGCGCCGCCGCCAGTCCGGCAGGGCCGCCGCCGACAATTAATACATCCACATGATCGTGCATTTTTTCGTAACGGTCGGGATCCCGATCAGTGGGTGCCTTGCCCAAGCCCGCCGCCTTCCTGATGACATGCTCATAGCGCATCCATTGGCTGGCCGGCCACATGAAGGTCTTGTAGTAAAAACCGGCCGGCAAAAACCGCGAGACCCATTGATTGACCGAGGCCAAATCAAATCTCAATGACGGCCAAACATTCTGGCTGGTGGCCGTCAAACCATCATAAAGGGCAACTTGTGTTGCCCTTAAATTTGGCTCAGTGCGCGGACCGTGGCCAAGTTGGATAAGGGCATTTGGTTCTTCTGCACCGGCAGCGAAAATGCCCCGTGGGCGATGATATTTAAAACCCCGACCAACAAAATGCACCCCGTTGGCAAGCAGCGCTGAGGCCAATGTGTCGCCGGGATGGCCACGATAAAGGCGACCATTGAAAGTGAATTCAATTTCGTGATCACGGTCAATATGGCCGCCACTGGCCAGGCGATAGGGCTGATGGCTCATGCGCCTATCTCCGTCGTCTCAGCGACAGCCGCAGCATTTGCCGCCGCTTCGTTCTCACGTCGCCAATTCTGCTCATAGACGGCACGGGCGGCAGCATTGCTGGGCAAAGCATCGGCAGGATAAACTTCCAGCACCGCATGGCTAACGGTGTCGCGGGCAATGTTGAACCAACGCCGACAGCCAGCGCTATGCCGCCAACGTTCCAGGTAAAGGCCTTTTGGATTCTGATTATGGAATAGATAATCAGCCCATACGGCGTCACTGACCTGATCAGGCGCCGGCGGCCGGCGTTTATGCGCCTCACCACCATATTGGAACTCGCTATCGTCACGCGGACCACACCAAGGACAGTCGATCAACAGCATCGTATTTCCCCTAATGTGCGACGCCGGCGGCGCCATGTTCGTCGATTAAATGTCCGCTTTCAAAGCGCGACAAAGCGAAAGGTGCAGCGATTGCATTGGGTGTGTCGCGGGCGATCAAATCAGCGAAAACATGCCCGGATCCCGGCGTCGCCTTAAAACCGCCTGTCCCCCAACCACAATTAAAATAAAGCCCTTTAATGCTGGTCTTCGAGATGATGGGAGAGGCATCAGGGCAGGTATCAACAATACCGCCCCATGTGCGCAGCACCCGCACCCGGGACACAATCGGATATAGTTCCACCGCCGCCTCGAGCATATGCTCGATAATCGGCAAGCTGCCGCGCTGCGCATAGGAATTATACGCATCGGTGCCGGCCCCAAGGACCAATTCACCCTTATCGGATTGGCTGATATACATATGCACCGCATTTGACATCACCACCGTATCAATTACCGGTTTGATCGGCTCCGACACCAAGGCTTGCAGCGGCCGGCTTTCAATCGGCAGGCGCAAGCCTGCCATTGCCGCCAAAACCCCTGAATGACCCGACGCAACACAGCCAATCTTGGCGGCTTTGATAAAGCCTTGATTGGTCTCCACGCCGGTGACCTGATCGCCCTCACGGCGGATCGCCGTCACCGCGCAGTTCTGGATAATATCAACCCCAAAATCATCTGCCGCCCGGGCGTAGCCCCAGGCAACCGCATCATGGCGTGCCGTGCCACCGCGTTTTTGCAAAAAGCCCCCCATCACCGGGTAACGCAGCCCTGGGTTAATATCAATAATCGGCACCAATGCCTTAATTTCCATCGGGTTGAGAACCTCGGAGTCGATGCCGTTCAACCGAATAGCATTCACCCGCCGGGACATTTCCTTCATCTCATGTTCGCTATGCGCCAAGGTCAACACACCGCGCTGGCTAAACATCAAGTTAAAGTTCAAGTCTTGCGACAAACCTTCCCAAAGCTTCAACGCATGCTCATACAGTGCGGCGCTTTCATCCCACAGATAGTTGGAGCGAATGATAGTTGTGTTACGGCCGGTATTACCGCCGCCAATCCAGCCCTTCTCGAGCACGGCGATGTTGCGGATGCCATGCACGGATGCAAGATAATACGCTGTTGCCAGGCCATGGCCGCCGCCGCCGATAATGACCACATCATAGGCCTCGCGCGGTTTTGCATTTCGCCAGGCTTCCGTCCATTGATTGTGACCATTGAAAGCGTTGCGCGCCAATGCTGCCAGCGAATAGCGCTTGGCAGAATTTTTCAGCGCTCGAACGCCGCGGTTAATTGCACTCATCGGTGTGCTCTCCAAAAAACACTGGTCGCATGATCGCATCGACGTTAACCAGCTCGCCCGGCCGCCGTTAAGCCAGTCACGACATTGGCTAACCGCAAGCCGACATGATATCAAAATCTCCGATTACGCTAAAGAGACGCAATTGTATTAGGCAGCTGTTTCAAGCGCACCCGATCAGCGGGTGCGGCGGCCCGTTCCGCCGCATCAATCGCCTGCCAGCCGGCAAAATCAGTCACTGAGGCCCGGTTCTGCTGCGCAACCTTGGTTAAATACGCCCGACCGGATCGAGTGCCGGCCGTCACCTCCGCCAAAATCCGATCGGCGACAGCATGCGATTTTGGACGATTTGTCGCAATCGTCCCGGTCGGCCCATCGGCGGCCCAGCTAACGGTATAGAGAGCCGTTGAAATGCGGCCGTCAGTATTCAAGAAATGCCCCTTGGCAGGGTGTAATTGATCACAAGTTTCGGCCGCATAACCGATGCAGCTGACAACCAGATCGGCGGCTTGCTCAACTGTCTCCTCGGCATCAAAATAAGCGCCGTCCAGACCCTGTTGCTGGCGGCGGAAGCGCACGGCGGTAACCCGATCGGCGCTGCCGATGATGGCCTCCGGACGCCAACAAAATTGAAACCGTACCACCGGCCGGCCTGTTAACGCTGCCGTCGCCATCCGCGCCCAAACCTCAGCCAGTGCCCGGTCAGCAATCTCAGCACCCTCTAAATCTGCGGCCTCAACCTTTGCCGCGGCCGCGGCGAGGCGCGTCATTTCATCCAGTTCAACAACCCCGAAACGCGCCATTTCTATGCCCCTGCGGCCAACCACACGGATCCGCTCCCAGGGTGCAGATTGCAGTTGCCGGCTAACATCAGGCGGCACGTCCGAGCCTGATAGCTCGGCTGGCGTTTTGGCCAAAACCCGAGCCACATCTAAGGCGACATTGCCGGCCCCGATGATGATTGCATTACCGGCCGCCGATAAATCGACCGGTAGATCAAAATGATCCGGGTGGCGGTTATACCAGCCAACAAAAGCAGCAGAGCCATATACCCCTGCCAGATCCTCACCGGCGATCCCCAACCGCCGATCCTGCGGCGCACCAACAGCCAAAACAACAGCGTCATAATTGGCTTGGATATCCGCTAGGGACAAATCCGCGCCAACCTTCAGGCCGCCCCAAAACTGCACATCGCCCTTGGTGAAGGCACGACTTAAAACCCGTTCAATATTTTTCGTGCCCTGATGGTCGGGCGCAACCCCATAGCGAATTAGCCCGAAGGGCGTCGGCAAACGATCAATCACATCAATTTGAGCAGCCGGATTTTTGCGCACCAGACGTTCAGCGACATAGGCACCGGCAGGGCCGGCACCAATGATCGCAACCGATAAGCTCGCAGCAGTCATCGCTGACCTTAGTGTAGTTTCACGTATTCAAATTCCGGCGTGTTGTTGTTAATGCCGCGATCCGGGGCGGCAATCCAGCTGGCCATTTTCCCCGGCTCGGTCACCGGTTTCATTAAGCTGTGCACGTATGCGCGGTCAGCCTCGGACGGCAGAACGGCGGCCAAACAGTTTTGATAAACATCGTTCGCAAGCAACGAGCCACTTGGATCGATCGGCAGATTAGCCCAGCTGCCGATACTGCGCCGAAAGCGCGAGCTTGGTAGTTTGATTTCAAAATCAAAGCCGGCTTTTTTGATTAACCTGTTCCAGCGTGTGACGCCTTTTTGACAGTCCTCGATATACAAGTTACGGGTGATTTCATTCATCGCATTGCGGGTTGGGATGGTCTCGATGCGCGCGCCACCGGCACCATCGGGCACGGACAGGTCATACTGGCTGTCTTTACAAATGTGATCGGCAAACATGGCTTCATCGGGTCGGCCTTTGACACCGGCTGCAAAATAGCTTGCCGCATTCGATGAACTATCGGCACCAAACAGGTCTAAACAGGATGAAAACCAAAAGTTTATGTAGCGTTGCAGCAACGGCAGATCGATGGCGCCGGCTTTACGGATCACCTCCGGGTCGTCACTTTTTGACCCCTTCATAACCTCCAGGCAGCGCTTAACGATCCGGCCGACGCCGGTTTCACCGACAAACATATGATGGGCTTCTTCGGTCAGCATGAATTGGCAGGTCCGTGCCAGCGGATCAAAGGCGCTTTCGGCCAAGCTTTTCAGCTGATATTTGCCGTCACGATCGGTGAAATAGGTGAACATGAAAAAGCTCAGCCAATCTTCAATCGGCTCGTTGAAGGTACCAAGGATGCGCGGGTTATCGGCATCACCGGAATGACGGTGCAACAATTCTTCCGCTTCCTCGCGGCCATCGCGGCCAAAATAGGCATGCAATAGATACACCATGGCCCATAAATGGCGGCCTTCTTCAACATTCACTTGGAAAAGGTTACGCAAGTCGTAAAGCGACGGGCAAGTCAGACCAAGCAGACGTTGCTGCTCGACCGATGCAGGTTCGGTATCACCTTGGGTAACGATCAGGCGCCGCAAGACGGCGCGATGTTCACCGGGAACTTCTTGCCAAACCGATTTCCCAAACTCATCGCCAAAGCCGACCGTCCGGTTGGCGTCGCGCTCGGCCAGAAAAATTCCCCAGCGGTACTCGGGCATTTGCACATGCCCAAACTGCGCCCAGCCTTTTGCGTCAACCGAGGTTGCGGTGCGCAGATAAACATCTGCGCATTGAAAATCAGCTGGCCCCATTTGCTGCCACCAATCGAGGTAGCGTGGTTGCCAATGTTCCAGCGCCCGCTGCAACCGACGATCATTGCCAAGGTCAACATTATTGGGAATTTTCTGCTGATAATCGATTGCCATAACTACACTCTTTTCCAGTTAAACTTCGCCCGTGAGCCGGTACCAAATAATTTCAAGGCGCCGTCATCGCCGACTGCGTTGGGACGGTTGAAAATCCAATTCTGCCAGGCCGATAAACGGCCAAAAACTTTCGTTACCACATTTTCCTGGCCGGCAAAGCGCAGGTTGGCCTCCATGCCGGTTAACGCATCCGGTGACAAGCTAACCCGTTCTTCAATTGCCAAGCGAACCTCATCTTCCCAATCAATATCGTCAGGAATAAAGGTCACCAATCCCAGCGCATCGGCACCAGCGGGATCAATCTTCTGGCCAAGTTTTTGCTGTAACGCCGACATCACCTCAGCATCGTTTGCGAAGCGCGCGGCCAGCCGCCCGGCGTCATTGACCATGGCATAGCTGCCGAAATTCATTTGACTGAGGGCGATAACAGGTGGCTCACCCTCCTCTGCCGGCAGGTCCAGCATGTAGCTGCGGTCTGCGGCCAGGGCGACTTCAAACAAACTGCCAACAAAGCAGCTATTTTCGTCAATTAACGCAATCAAACTGCGCGACGTGACATCAAGGCGTGCCAAGGTTCGCCGCAGCATGCCGGTGACCTCCCGCACAAACCAATGGTCTTGATGCTCGACCAGGGCAGCGTCCGCGGCCAGCACCAAGTCGCCGTCACCTTCGCTGCGCAACAACCAGACCCCGCAGTCAAGCTCATTGGTGCGCAATAATAAGATCGCATCATCAAGCTCACGGGCCATTTTTAACGGCCACCACGTCATGCCGGCGGCGACAATCCCAGTGACATCGGTGGCCGGTGGCTGCACCGGAGCGCGCAACGTAATTGTCACTGTCCGGTTATCACGGTCAACCTGCGCGTCGACCGTATCATAGTGATAGCCTGCCGCATCGATCCGCCGATTAAGCGGCGTCATGGGCACCCCGACGGCCTGCTCCGGGCGCTGACTAAGCGCCGCCAAGCGGCTTGCATGGGCTTTGGCCCGCTCCCAAAAGGCTGCCGGTTGGGCGATATCATCTACTAATTTCCATTCCACCGCCCGCCGGCCTCGGACCCCATCCTCACTGGTACAAAAGACATCAGCTAAATCACGACGAACTTTACGCTTATCAACCACCCGGGTCAGGCCGCCGGTGCCCGGCAAAACGCCAAGCAACGCAACTTCCGGTAAACTGACGGCACTGGATCGGTCATCAACCAACAAGATTTCATCACAGGCAAGCGCCAGTTCATAACCGCCGCCGGCAGTCGTGCCATTACAGGCGGCAAGGAACTTTAAGCCGTTGTCACGGCTGGAATCCTCTAAGCCATTGCGTGTCTCATTGGTAAATTTACAGAAATTCACTTTCCATTCATGGCTCGAGCCGCCCAGCATATAAATGTTTGCACCGGCGCAGAACATCCGTTCAACGCCGCTGGTAATGATCACCGATTTGACACAAGGATGCTCAAAGCGCAGCCGTTGAACAGCGTCGTATAATTCCATATCAACCCCAAGGTCATAGGAATTCAATTTCAGCTTATAGCCGGGGACCAAGCCGGCATCTTCATCGACCGACAGGGTTAAGATTGCGGTCGCGCCATCGACCTGCAGCGCCCAATGGCGATAGCTATCGGGATGGCGGTCATAGGTGATGATGTCGCGATCGACGGTCATTGTTCTGCTCCTTGCAGGCAGTGTGTCCAAAGCAGTCTTACGGATCACTCTCTGCTCAAAATGCACTATAGTGCAGTTTTTCCACTGGTCCTAGGAAATTATGACCTGTTCGGGGGCGCTTCGGGACGGGTGGCCAGTTGCTCAAAAAGCCTGTTAACATGCTCAAAGAGGTCAGCGGCGCTTTGTTGCGGCGCTTGCCCGGCGGTGTCGATTACCCAAAGTGCTTGCGCATAAAGCGGTTCGCGCGCCGACAAAATAGCCTTTAAATCGGCCATCGCTTCGGTGTTTTTTGCCATCGGACGAAGATCGCCTTGGGCAATGACCCGGGCCATATGTTCGTCTGGATTAGCCTTCAACCAGACCGTATGCGCGCGATCACGCAACAGCTTAAAACTTTGCGGATCGGCAACCAAGCCACCGCCGGTGGCGATCACTGCGGTGTCATATTGATCAATCACAGCTTGTAGGCAGGATCGCTCCAGACGACGAAAGGTCGGTTGTCCGGACAGCGCTAAGATTTCACCGATGCTGGCGCCATATTCTGCTTCAACCAAGCGGTTTAATTCGATAAACGGCACTTCTAGCTGTGCTGCTAACTGCCGACCAAGGGTTGACTTACCGGCACCGCGCAAGCCTATCAGGGCGATGCGGCGCGCCCGCGCATGCCCCATGTTGACGCTGGCCGCTTCGCTGCTGTCCGGGTGCAAGCGATGTTCCAACGCCTGCTGCAGGCGCGGCAATGCAGCGGCCGGCAAGCGATCGATCAAAGCCAGCAATTGCGCCTCTGGCAGGTCGCTGCCGCCGATTGCCAAAATCAAATCTGCAATGGTGATATCCATTGCCCGGGCAATCTTATCGAGGACTTCCAGTGATGGATTAGCCGTGCCGCTTTCAAGCTGCGCCAAATAGCGTTCCGACAAGGCCGAATCGCGGGCCAGAATTTTCCGTGTCATCCCCCGACGGGCACGGGCGGCACGCACCTCTGTTGCCAGTTGCCGTAACAGCAGGGTCGTTTGCTCTGCCTTGTTATTGCCCATGCCGTGGCCCTTGCAGCGTTGAGAATTCATGATCTGGTCTTTTCACATCGCCAGCTTACTTCTATTTATAGCGGCAGACGACTTATACTGCATAACAACAGGGCGGAAGACCAACGATGACAATCGAACATGTCAAAATCTTGGTGGCGACAATGACGGGTACGGCCGAACTGGTAGCCGAAGAAATCAGCGATGTGTTAACCGACAAAGGACTTCAGGTTGACACATTGTTGATGGATGACTTGGACGAAACCGTTTTTGGTGACCCTGCTGCAGTGGTTATTTGCACCTCGACCTATGGGCAAGGTGACGTGCCGGATAATGGCCAGGCTTTTTTTGAAGCTTTGGAACGTGAACGCCCAAATTTAAGCGCCGTACAATATGCGGTTTTTGCGCTCGGCGACATGACTTATGCTCAGACATTCTGCCGTTCCGGCGATCTGTTTGACACGCTGCTAACCAGCTTGGGCGCCCGGCGTGTCGGCGATGTGATGCGCCATAACGCATCAGCAAGTTCGTTGCCGGAAGATGATGCCGGTGATTGGGCCGCTGACTGGTACGATGTTTTGCAAGCTGCGGGCGGCTAGTGCCATGATGCGATCGACACCACCAGGCGCGCCGGCTGGAATGACCGGCGACTTCAGCTTCGTGGTCATCGATGGGGTTTCTGTGGAGGTTTACACGGCCGCCGCCGACGGGCCTGACAGGCGCCCCCTTGTGGTGCTGCATGAGGGACTTGGTTGTGTGGCCTTATGGCGGGATCTGCCGGACCGATTGGCCGCCGCCACAGGCCGCAAAGTGATTGCGTATTCGCGTCACGGTTATGGTCAATCAAGCCCGTTCACAGCGCCGTTAACGCCGCGCTATATGCATGACCAAGCCCTCGGCGTTTTGCCGAAATTACTCCAGCACCTTGACCTTAGCCAAACGATCCTTTTGGGTCACAGCGACGGCGCGTCAATTGCCTTAATCCATGCCGCCGGCAATGCCGCCATCACGGGTTTGATCTTGGAAGCCCCGCATGTGTTTGTGGAAGATATATCCATCCGTGGCATTGCCCGGGCGCGGCATTTGTTTGACCATACTGACCTGCACCAAAAGCTTGCCCGCTATCACCGCGACCCTGCCGGCAGCTTTTTTGGCTGGAATGATATTTGGTTAGACCCGGGGTTTCGGGACTGGGACATTACCGACGTGCTGCCACAGATCAGCTGCCCGGTGCTGGCGATCCAGGGGCGGGATGACGAATATGGAAGCTTGGCGCAAATCGATGCCATCGGTGCCGCTGTCACAGGCCCCTTCGAGCAATTGATCATGGCGGATTGCGGCCATAGCCCACACCGTGATCAAGAAGCGCAAACAGTTCAGGCGATGCTCGCATTCTTGCACGACCTGCCGTGATTTAGCGGCGTGTCCGGATCGGGCAAGGCTGCCGTGTTTTTGCCAACGGATTAAATTCCGAGCGGTCCACATGCCGCAAGCTGCGGCCATAGATATGCAATGATAACGCTGTTTCATCACCGTCATTGCGGACGCTGTGAATATCGTCAGGGCGCAACAAAATGCAGTCACCGGCACCGGCAATCACCTCACCGGCGACTTCAACCTCGGCATAGCCGGCAACCGAACCATCGTCTAGGCGACGCCAATTTGTGTTGGTTTCGGTGCCATCTAAGCCAACCACCACGCCCCATGTCTGGTGGTCATGCGGGCTGACACCGCGGCCGGGAAGCCAAGCAATTGTCTCCACCAGCAAGCGGTGATCTGGCTCCTCATGGAGGACCGAGATCGCAAACCCTTGGTCTTCGTTTGCCTCATAAAAATCTGCCTCGATCCAGCTTCTGTCGGCGGCCAAAGGCTGCGCAATTTTAGCCACTTCAGGCAGCAACTGATCAAGGTCATCATTGCTTGCCGCAAGCGCCTGCAATTGCCGGATAAACATTGCGATCTGCGGGTGTTGTGCGGCCATGCTTGCCTCCAGGATCAGGGATCGACGATATCAGCGGCTCAGCTTGCCACGGTAAAGCGCCGGCGGACAAGCACGTTCAGCTATGTTCAGGCACGTTTCTGGCGGCGCTTTGGTTTGCCTGACTTCTTCTCACCACCGCGTCCCTGCGGCGGCTGAACAGGTGACTTAATCCGCACCACCGCCCCTTTTGGAAGCGGTTTGCCATCCACGGTCATGCCCAGTTCAGCTGCTTCTAAGCGGCGAATTTCGTCGCGGATACGGCCTGCTTCTTCAAATTCTAAATCTGCCGCCGCCTCACGCATCGCTGCTTCCAAATCCTTAATAATCTCGGCAATGTCCTTATCGACCAGCTCACCTTCACTGCTGCCGGTCTCAACCGTAACGTGGTCGCCGCGCTCATAGACACTTTCGAGGATGTCACCGATGTTCTTTTTGACACTTTCAGGGGTGATGCCATGTTCCGAATTATAGGCGATCTGGCGCTGCCGCCGACGCTCGGTTTCATCCATCGCATAGGTCAGACTATCGGTCATGCGATCGGCATACAGCAGCACCCGGCCTTCAACATTTCGTGCTGCCCGACCGATGGTTTGCACCAACGAGGTTTTAGACCGCAAATAACCTTCTTTGTCGGCATCAAGAATCGCCACCAATGCGCATTCCGGTATATCCAGACCTTCCCGCAGCAAGTTAATACCGACCAGAACGTCAAAAACCCCAAGGCGCAGGTCACGAATAATTTCAATCCGCTCCAGAGTTTCCACATCAGAGTGGATATAGCGCACCTTCAAGCCGGCCTCATGCATGAACTCGGTCAGATCTTCGGCCATGCGTTTGGTCAAAACCGTGATCAGTACCCGCTGCCCCTTGGTCACACAGGTCTGGCATTCGGCAATCACATCATCGACTTGATGGGTGGTTGGGCGAACAATACATTGCGGGTCAATCAAGCCTGTTGGCCGCACCAATTGTTCCACAAAGACACCACTGGTGCGATCTAGTTCCCAGGGCCCTGGAGTGGCCGAGACATAAATCGTCTGCGGCCGCATTTCTTGCCATTCCTCAAACTTCAAAGGCCGGTTGTCGATACACGACGGCAGCCGGAAACCAAAATCTTTCAGCGTTGATTTGCGTGCAAAATCGCCTTTGAACATGGCCCCGATCTGCGACACGGTAACATGGCTTTCATCCACAAAAAGCAGGGCATTTTCAGGCAAATATTCAAATAACGTCGGCGGTGGTTCACCTGGTGCGCGACCGGTTAAATACCGCGAGTAGTTCTCGATCCCGGCACATGAGCCGGTCGCTTCCATCATTTCCATATCAAATGTGGTACGCTGCTCTAAGCGTTGCGCTTCCAGCAATTTGTTATCGCGATACAGTTCTTCCAAGCGGATTTTCAATTCATCCTTAATGCCCTTGACCGCTTGGCGCAGTGTTGGCTTCGGCGTTACATAGTGAGAGTTGGCGAAGACCCGAATGCTCTCTAAATCAGCCGTTCGCTCGCCGGTAAGCGGATCGAATTCCTGCACCGCTTCCAACTCATCGCCGAAAAACGACAGCCGCCAGGCGCGATCTTCCAAATGCGCCGGAAAGATTTCCAGACTATCGCCGCGCCGGCGAAAGGTTCCACGATGAAAGCTAACGTCATTTCGCTTGTACTGCAGTTCGACCAAATTGCGGGTGAGGTCTTGAAGATCAATCCGCTCACCAACCGATAATTTGATGATCATGCGGCCATAGGTTTCAACCGAGCCGATGCCATAGATACAGGAGACAGAGGCGACGATGATCACATCATCGCGTTCCAACAAAGAGCGTGTTGCCGAATGCCGCATGCGATCAATCTGTTCATTAATCGATGCCTCTTTTTCAACATAGGTATCGGTTCGCGGAACATAGGCTTCCGGCTGATAGTAGTCATAATAGGAGACGAAATATTCGACCGCATTGTTTGGAAAGAAGGATTTCATCTCGCCATAAAGCTGCGCCGCCAAGGTCTTATTGGGGGCCAGGATTAACGCCGGACGCTGCACATCTTGGATGATATGGGCCACGGTAAAGGTCTTGCCCGACCCTGTCACACCAAGCAAAACCTGATCGGATTCATTATTTTGGATGCCGGCCGTCAACTCGGCAATGGCGGTTGGTTGATCACCTGCCGGCGCAAATTCTGAGACGATTTCAAATCGCCGGCTCTGATCTTGAACCGGTGCATCCGTCTTCAGATCAGGCTGTTGTGAGCCTGCTAAACCAGCAGGCACGATCACGGTGCTATCATCAAGTATGGCGCTCATACCAGAAAGATAGATCGCCGATGCCACTTCAGCAAGCCGTGACAGTGAACTGATTTAGCTGTGATACCGCGTGCTTAGTCGGCGGCAATCGATTCGCTGGATTGCAGATGAGGCAAATCAAGGAAATCCAAAATGCCGCGCGTCCAACGGTCGACGCCGCTGTTAAACAACCGATAGCCAATATCATGGGCGATGCGCGGTTGCGCCCCCGGCTGATCTAATCTATGGGCCGCGCCCATGGACCAACGGCGGATCATTTCATGGGTAATTTCCGGGTGAAATTGAATGCCGACAGCATTTTCACCATACAGAAATGCCTGATTAGGATAGACCGCGCCATGGGCCATGATGCGAGCGCTATTCGGCACCTCAAAACCTTCTTTATGCCATTGGTAGAAATATTGTGAGGTCGCGAACAAGTCGGTAAATTCATCGCTGGGCGTCACTTCGGTGTAGCCGATTTCGACCCGGCCGTCAGCATCGGGAGCGACCGTGCCCCCCAAGGTTCGAGCCAGCATTTGGCCACCAAGGCAGATGCCTAAAAACGGCTTCTCGGCGCTGAGAACTTTGGGAATAAAATCAAGCTCGGCTCGGATACCGTCCAGTGTGTCACAGTCATTGGCGCTCATCGGGCCACCGAAGACGACGACGCCGTCATGGTCGTCCAAATGCGCCGGCAAGCTGTCGCCATGACAGGGGCAGCAGCGGTCCAAGGTGTAACCACGTTCGGTCAGCAAGGCCCCAACATGCCCTGGTGTCGAGGTCTTTTGATGAACAATGATTAAGATGCGTCCGCTGCGCATGACCCTACCGTTTCAGAAGAAATTCGCGCCCAACCTTGACGCGGCCTTCGCCATTATAAGCAATAATGTCGGCGGTCGCATAGGTTTCACTCCACTTATCGGGCAAATAACTGCCGGTACCAACCACATCAACGGGTGCATCCGCTAACGCAAATACGCGGCATTTTTCCGGGCCAAAGCCCGAGGAACAAATGATCCGAACCTTTTCAAAGTCGGCCGCATCAAGAACTTCACGCATGTACCAGACAGCGGCGGCGGAGACACCGGTGCCGATCAGATAGCGCAATTCCGCCTCGGAGCGGTAGCCACGGATGCTGCCTTGGGCGTTACGCTCCAAAACCGCATAGGATTCGGCCATATCAAGGCCTTGCATGAAGCGGCCCCCATGGGTATCCAGGCGCACCGATAGCCGACCACTGTCGGCAAGCTCGGGAAACCGCCGACAGACGGCCAGGCTATCGTCAATCTCGGCAGCGAAATAATCGACCAACACAACCAAATCGGTATTTGGGTGAGTTTCATGAAACATCTCGGCGGCGCGCACTGTTGAGCCGGCATAACCAATCAGCGCATGCGGCATCGTGCCCAGCCCTTCCCGACGGTCAAAATAACGTGCTGTTTCATCCGTTGCATTGCCGATGAAGCCGATCGCCTCAACTTTCTTTTTCGCTTTTGCCGAGCCAACACTGGCACCATAAGCCATCAGCTCTGCCATTTCCGTGCCCGCGCAATGGCGGGCATCCATGGCCAAAAAGGCTGTTTTGGGCAGCTCAACACACATGATATAGGCGTTGTACGCGGCGACGCAGGCAGCGCCAAGCTTCTGTAAATAAATGGTTTCCAAATCAACCAGATGATAAAGAGAGCCGGTCAGGTAAAGCAAAGGCTCGCCGGCACCAACCCACGCACCTTCACGGAAGCATTGCTCAATCTTAATCTCGATCCCACGCTCGCGGGCGACATTGGCGATCCATTCAACCGCCAAACGCGGCGCACAGGTCACAGGCCGGCGCATGAACACCGCATAGGTCACCTCGGCATCGCCAAATTGACCAACACATTCTTTGGTCCGCAGAAAATACTTATCGACGTAGCGCGGAAGCTCACTTGCCTGCGGGTGGCGGGCAGCGTCACCGCTCCCCAGGGGATTATCCTCAGCCATTACCGCTCCTTCGGACAGGCCCGCGCCAAGGTCAGGACGCCTGGGCCAGGTTTGCCGTATTTCCGGCCCGCTTTGTTTTCAACATATCGGCAATCAAGAATGCCAGTTCCAAAGCCTGCGAGGCATTTAGGCGTGGGTCACAATGGGTGTGATAGCGATCACCAAGCGCCGTTTCGGTGATTGCCTGCGCACCGCCAAGACATTCGGTCACGTCCTGGCCGGTCATTTCAAAATGCACACCGCCGCCATAGGTGCCTTCGGCCTCGTGAACTTCAAAGAACCCTGATACTTCATCAAGAATACGGTCAACAGGGCGCGTCTTATAGCCAGTTGATGATTTGATGGTATTTCCATGCATCGGATCGCATGACCAGATCACCTCGGCACCGGCCGCTTTGACGGCCCGCACCAACGGCGGCAATCCTTCGCGAACCTTTTCGCAGCCCATGCGCGCAATCAATGTCAATCGACCGGCCTCATTGGCAGGATTAAGTGTCTCGATCAGCCGTAATAAATCGTCAACGCTCAAGCTTGGGCCGCATTTCAAGCCGATCGGATTCCGAATACCGCGCATATATTCCACATGCGCACCATCCAGCTGCCGGGTCCGGTCACCAATCCAAAGCATATGAGCCGAGGTGGAATACCAACCGCCATCATCGGTGATGGTATCGGCGCGAGTCATTGCCTGCTCATACCCCAGCAGCAAGGCTTCGTGGGAGGTATAAAACTCCGTTTCCCGAAGCTGCTGGATATTTTCCGGAGTGATGCCGCACGCCCGCATGAATTCTAAACATTCGCCAATCCGCCCGGAAACTTGCTCAAAACGTTCGCTGGTGGGCGAGCCTTTCACAAAATCAAGAGTCCAGCGATGCACTTCTTCCAAATTCGCAAACCCCCCTTGGGCAAATGCCCGCAGCAGGTTCAAGGTCGAGGCCGACTGATTATAAACTTGTAGCAGACGCGAGGGATCAGGTTCCCGACTGGCCACATCAAACTCCATGGCATTAACCATATCGCCGCGATAGCTGGGTAATTCGACACCATCGATCACTTCGGTCGGGGCCGACCGTGGCTTGGCAAACTGGCCGGCAACGCGGCCAACTTTGACCACCGGCAAGGCAGCACCAAAGGTCAGAACAACTGCCATTTGCAGCAGCACGCGAAAGGTATCGCGGATATTATTTGGTGAAAATTCCGCAAAGCTTTCGGCACAATCACCGCCTTGCAACAAAAATGCTTCACCGCGCGCAACGGCAGCTAAATCCGTTTTCAAGCGTTGTGCCTCGCCGACGAAAACCAGCGGCGGATAGCCTGCTAATTGTTGCTCAACGTCATTGAGATGCGCAAGATCAGGGTACTCAGGCACCTGCTGTATCGGATGATCACGCCAGCCGCTTGGGCTCCAACTCGCCGCCATTTTGCTTCCCTTCACTTCACTGCCTGCGATCAGCACCGCCGGACCGCACCGAAACGACGCACGGGTTTTAGCAGCGACGCACAGTGTTTTCCACTGAAATCACCGATTCGCGTGATGGCATCAACGCTGATTGGCCGGCAAATACGCGACCGAAACCTAGTAAAATTGCTGCGGCAGCCAGATTGCCACTTCCGGCAAAGCCAAAAGCAAGCCGATCAAAAACAGCATCGCAATCAGGAAGGGCATGGCACCTAAGCTGACATCATTGAAGTTGCCGCCACGCGCTCGGATCCCATGAACCACATACAAATTGATACCGATCGGCGGCGTGATCAGGGCCGCTTCCATCAGCACCGTGATCATGATACCGAACCAAATCGGGTCAAAGCCCATGTGCATGGCAATCGGGAAGACCACAGGAATGGTGGTCAGCATCATCGACAAGGTTTCCATAAACATGCCAAGGATCAGATAGAAGCAGACAATCGCAATCATTGTCCCCATGGGCGTCCAACCCATTTTCTCGATCGCTTCCAACATCGCTTGGGTGATGCCCATGAAACCAAGCACGAAGTTCAAAAAGACCGCCGCCAAAATGATCAACATGATCATCGCCGTTGACCGCATGGTGCCTTCGAAGGCTTGTTTTAGCATGCCGATTGACAGCGCACGGTTCCAACCGGCAATCATCAGCGCGAAGACAACACCGATTGATGCCGCCTCGGTCGGCGTCGCAACCCCTGCATAGATCGAGCCGACAACAGCAACAAACAACAGGATCGGCGGCAATAGATCAGGTAAAACGCGGATCCGGTCGGACCAGCTGGTTTGCACCTTTTCGCCGCCCCATTCGCGCCGCCGCAGGCAGGCGATGGCAATCACCGTCATGAATAGTCCGGCCAGAATCAGGCCCGGGAAAATCCCCGCCAAATAGAGCTCCGGCACCGACGAATCAGTGAGCAGGCCGTAGATAATGAGGTTAATCGACGGCGGGATAAGAATGCCTAAGGTCCCGCCAGCAGCTAAGGAACCGAGGAAAAGTGGCTCATTATAGCGGCGCTTTTCGATTTCCGGATAGGCCACGGTGCCCACCGTTGCAGCGGTTGCAACACTGGATCCCGATGAGGCCGCAAAAATGGCCGAGGTGCCGATATTGGCCTGCATCAGGCCCCCAGGCAGCCATGACAACCACTGCGCAACGGCATTGTACATGCGTTGCGCGATGCCTGCGCGCAACATGATTTCACCGAGCAAGATAAACATTGGGATGGCCACCAGAATATATTCAATACTCTGCTCCCAAACGAAGTCGCCAAGCATCAATGAGCGGCGACCGCGCAGATAAAGTTCATCTAAGGTTAAGCTCAAAATCCCCAAAACAGCGCCCACAGGCACTGCCGAGATGATCAAAACCATGAGCACAGCAAGAATCAAAAGAGGCATAATGACTTCCCGTCTAAGACGTCAGCAGCGGCATAAATCGCCAACTTACTTCACAAAGGTTTCTTCAGATATTTCTTCTTCAACTGTTTTGATGCCGGCAATCCGAGACACCGTGAGCCAGTCTTTTCGCAGCAGAGCGAACAAGCCATAAATCACCAAGAAAACCAGGCAGACCAAGAAAAACGCCAGCCCACTAAGCCAAAAGACCTGCGGAATCCAGAGCGGTGTCGCAAGGGTGGTTTGGGCACTGGAATTATATTCCAGATTCTCCACGAACATCTCAAAGCCGCTGACGGTCAGCAAATAGACATAATAGGCGAGAAGCATCATGCCGATCACATCCAGAACCGCGCGTGGCTTGATGGACAGCGTGTTATACAGCGCATCGATACGAATATTTGAGCGATTTAGCAGGCAGAAGGAATATGCCCAGGTGGTCGCGGCGGCAAACACATAGCCGGTAATTTCATCGGATCCACTTAAGGTCAGGCCAAACAATTTGCGAAAGATCACATCGAGTGTGACCATGATAGCTGACAACAACAGCGCAAAGCCGCCCAGCCAAACTGCGACCTGCGAAATATTTTTAAAGCCGCCGTGCAGCCGCTCGAATACTGCGCTCATTGATCATGCCTCCGCCTGTAGCATCGCCGCCAAGGTATTATCTGTCCCGTTGTAACGGCGCGCACCAAGGCAAGGCCCTGGTGCGCGCAATATTTTTTGCCGGTTTACTCGCTCGCTGTTAAGCCAACAACTTTACCGACTGTCGCATTCCACTCTTCGGTGCAGGTCTTGCCGCAACGCTTGGCCCAACGCTTCAGAACGACGTTCTCAGCAATGTCTTTCAGCATGGCTTGGTCTTTTGCCGAAGGTGTGATCGGAATCATGCCGCCTGGCTCACCATAGGTGCAAGGACCGCTGGCGTTACAGTCCATGCCGGCTTGGTCAAGGCTGCTTTCAAAGGCCCAAAGCTCATCTTCAAGCTTTTTACCTTCGGACATGATCAGATCTTGAGTCTCTTTGTTGAAATCGTTCCAAATATCCATGTTGATCGCGGTAAAGGTGGCAGCATAGCCAACCCGAACCCGGATATTGTGAGTCACGACCTGCCACCATTTGGCGTTATAGGCCGGCATGGTGCCGGTGATGCCGCAGTCGGCAACGCCTTTTTGCAGGGCAGGAACAACTTCGGCGAAAGCAATCGTCACGGCGCTGGCGTTCATGCCTTCGATGAAATCACCAAGGGTCCGGCTGTAGGTCCGGATTTTCTTGCCGGCCATGTCGGTCAGAGCAACGTTTTTGATGCTTTTGTCTTTAAGGTTGCACCACAGCTGCTGGCTGGGGAAGGTATAAATATTGATCAGCTTGGAGTTATATTTGTCGGCCAATTCCCGCTCGATGATCGGCCGATAAGCATTAACGGCTTTACGATAGGTCGGGAAATCCTGGATCACGCCGGCCAAATCGATGCCTTCCAGCTCGGGGCTTGCTTTGGCGCTGTAGCTTGTCAATGCGTGAACCGCATCAAAGGCACCTTTTTTCAGGCCTGACATGACCTCATAACCTTTAATACCCAACTCGGTATAAGGTTTTGCGTTAGCGGTCAGTTTGCCGCCGGAGGCTTTTGGCAATTGTTCGTTCCAGAACTTGCTTTCATAAGACTTCCAGTTTTCCAGGAAGCCCCAGGTGCCGACCACCTCGAAGTTATATTTCTGGACTTCAGCTTGAGCAGGCATGGTTGCGGCAACAGCGCCGAACATCCCCAGCGCCAGCGCTGATGTTAAAATTTTCATCCGTGTTTGCATCTTTCTCTCTCCCTTTTGACGTGTCTTGAAGTCGCGCCTTCCGGTGCTGTTTTTATGAAAGTTTAGTCAACAATTCCCTCACATATCGCAGAGGTAATCATAGAACCTTGGGTTTGGCTAACGGCAAAATCACACTAGCGATCATTTGCCCCATGGGACGGGATATCGGTGACCAGCATCGATCCCGGCGTGTGCGTGATACAGATCGATGGCCGAGCCTGTACCACGGTCCGCTGCGGTGTTACCCCGCAGGCCCAAAAAACCGGCACCTGATCGTCACCGATAACTTGTGGATCACCTAAGTCCGGCTTGTTGATATCGGCAATCCCAATCTCAGCCGGATCGCCGATATGCACCGGGGTACCATGGCCATTTGGAAACCGCGCCGTAATCTCACAAGCGCGAATAGCATGGGCGTGGCTCATCGGCCGCATCGAGACAACCATGCCGCCACCAAACTTGCCTGCGGGCGTCGTTTCAATATTGGTGTAAAACATTGAAACCGTGAGGTTTTTCTCCCAATGCTGCAGCGGGATACCGCCGTCAACCAGGGCCGCTTCAAAAGTGAACGAGCAGCCAACCACAAAGGCGACCATGTCATCGGTCCATAGATCCCGGATGTCGCTCACCTGAGCGCTCAATTCACCATCACGAAAAACATTGTAGCTGCCAATATCGGTACGAATATCAACATCCTGTCCTAAGGTATGCAGGATGGGGTCGCCCTTATCGGATACGCCAACCAACGGGCAGGGCTTTGGATTACGCTGGCAATAGCGGAAAAAATCCATTGCCCAATCGCCAGGCAGCACCACCAGATTACCCTGCAGGTAGCCAGGTGCTAAACCAGCGGTATGGCCAGGATGCTGACCATTGCGGATCAATTGCCGCACCGCTGCCGGATCGGCAAGATTGATCTGATCAACATTATCGGTTCGCATTTGAACAGTCATAGGCTCCTCCATTTATCGAGCTTAACACATAAATTTAATTTATGAATTTCGTTTTTCACTTTTCCGCCCGACACTATTTTTTCAATATATCAGACAGTTGCAACTTATTTTTTACACTGCCGTCGATCAAAACTTTTCCGCCGTTAAGCGGCTATTCCGGCGTTTAACAAGCGTGCGGGCGTCAACCGGGCAGCCGTCGCAGGCGGTCTCCGACGAACAACGGTTGATTTGAATAAAACCTAGCCGGCGAGGTCTGTGATCATGCGGTTGCCGCTCGCGGCGATGATGTACAACCCGAGAACAATCAGCGCCCAAAAGAAAATCTGCCGGAAAAGCTGCTCGGACAGGCGCTGCCGCAAGCGCTGACCGGCGGCCATCCCAATCATCGCCGGAATTAACGCAACAGCCGATACCAACCCAAGATCGACGGTTAAAAAACGTTGCCCCTGAAGCGCCACCGCCAGCGCCGCCGTGGACAGGGTAAATAACATGCCCATGGCTTGAACTAACACATCCCGCGATAAACCAAGCGCTTGCAGATACATCACCCCCGGTACCACGAATGAACCGGTCATCCCCGTCAAAACACCATTGATGACCCCGATGAAGGGGCCCACCCAAAGACCCTGTCGTGCGGTCAAGGAAAGCTGCCGGCCAAGCAAGCTGATGGTCCCATAGCTGACCAACAAAAACCCCAGTAAGACGACCAACAAATCAATATCCAATTGTCTTAAGGCAAAACTGCCTAACCAGACCGTTACCGCAGCAGCGATAAAAAACGGCCATAATCGGCTGATTAACGCCCGCCAGTGGCCGCCGACCACGGCCTGCCATAGATTGGTGACAAATGACGGCAGCAGCAGCAGAACCATTGCTGTCGGCAAATCTAAAATGACCGTTAACAGCGCCAAGCTGACGGTTGGCAGGCCCAGTCCAATCACGCCTTTGACCGCGCCTGCCAGCAAAAACGTGCCGGCAATGGCCGCCAAAAGCAACGGCTCAAACATCTGCGCGGCCTGTCCTCAAGCGCGTAATCCTTGGCGTTGCCATAAAGTCTGCACCGCGATACCGCTGGCGCGTTCTAGCACTTCGGCGGCATCAAGGGTCAGATCTTCGCGGAAACGGCGACCGACAAGCTGGACCGAAATCGGTAAATCATTATGGAAGCCGGCCGGCGCAATCGCTGCCGGTAGCCCGAGAAAATTGATCACCCAGCTGTATACCGCGCTGGCAAAGATATCCTCGACTTCTGCGCCGCCCCGGGTGTCCTCATCCCATTCATAGCTTGGCCGCATCATGAACGGCGTTAAGATCAGCGGATAGGTTTCCGCAAACACATTCCAGGCCCGGGTGTAGCGGGTGCGCCGGGACATCGCGTGCAGCAGATCGACAGGTTCAAAAACCTTAAAGATGTCATAACTTTGACGGAAAATTTCCTGCATGGTGGCGCTGCCCATCGCCGCCACCATCTCACCCATGAACAGTTTTACATCGCCAAACAAGGCCGCCAGTGCATGATTGGCAGCTTCCCGCAGCAGCGGTGGGTCAACCTCCTCAACCACATAGCCTGCAGCCTGTAAAACCTCGGCGGCAGTGTCGATGGCCGCTGTGATCGCCGGGTCAATCGGATAACCATTTGTTTCCCGCGCCACCGCAACCTTAATCGGTTGCGCCTCCGGCGGGCCGTCAAAAGGTACCGGCATTTGCCAAGGATCGCGCGGGTCATGCGCTGACATCACTTTTGTTGCCAAGCGCACGTCGCGCATTTCACGGGCGATGATTCCTTGAGTCGACATCATCTGCGCCAAAAGCGAACGTTCGCTCGGTGCCGAAGGGTTATAAGCAGGCACCCTGCCAAAGGTTGGCCGGATCGTCGCAAGACCGCACATAAATGCCGGAAAGCGCAGCGAGCCGCCAATATCATTACCATGGGCGATCGGCCCAAAGCCGGCCGCAAGCGCCGCCGAGGCACCGCCGGACGAACCGCCAGGCGACCGCATGTCATCCCAAGGGTTTAAGGTTCGGCCATGCAATGGATTATCGGTTGTCGCCCGAAACGAGAATTCCGGCGTATTGGTGCGACCAATCACTATCGCACCGGCTTTTTTTAGATTGCTGACGATCGGCGCGTCATCAGGGGCGATCACATCCTTCAGCGCCGGGACCCCATTGGTGGTGGCATGGCCTTTTTGATCGACATTCACCTTGATGGTGACAGGCACCCCATGCAGCGGTCCAAGAGGGCCGCTTTTTTGCAGGATTTCATCATGGCTTTCAGCCTCACCACGGGCCGTCGCCGTCAAATCTTCAACAATCGCGTTGATCCGGCCATTTTCGGCCTGTACGCGCTGACTGACAGCTTCGACTGCTGCAACACAGGAAAGTTCGCCTGCCTGAATAGCAGCGGCCATATCGCAGGCGCTCCACTGCCAAACCGGTGTCGCTAAATCATCATTTGCCATGTTTCCCGCCCCTCAACGATTGTGCGATCACAACCGTACCATGGCGGCAGGGAATTTTAAAATCGCTGTTCGGCGGAGTTAAGCAAGGGCGGCGTTATCAGCGACGGTGAAACTTTCACCACAGCCGCAGCGGGCGATTTCATTCGGATTGGAAAACACAAACCGCGATGACATGGCGCTTTCTTCCCAGTCCATCTGGCTGCCGATAATGAACATCACCGAGGTTGGGTCGATGAACAGTTTCACGCCGTTGCTTTCAACCACATCTTCAAATCGGCCTTTATCCTTTGCGTATTCTACAAAGTAGCTCAGACCGTTACAGCCAACGGTTTTAACGCCGACGCGCAGGCCAAGAATGCCGTCTTCATTGGCACCCGCCAATAACGACTTAACCCGGTCCGCCGCCTTATCGGTCAAGGTAATCATCGGCTTTGATGGATCAAACATCATCCTTCTCCCAAATCATCGACGCAGTATAACCGAAGCACATAACTTAGAACATATCTAAGGCGAGACGGGCATCTTCCGTCATCAGATCCGGCGACCATGACGGCTCCCAAGTAAGCTCGATCACCACTTCCCCGGTCCCGGCAACGGCTGCCGCCGCATCGGCCACTTGCTGCGGCAAGATGCCGGCAACAGGACAGCCGGGGGTGGTCAACGTCATGACCACATGGATATCACCGCTGTCGGCTATTTTGGTCTCATAGACCAACCCAAGATCATAGATGTTAACGGGAATTTCCGGATCATAAACGGTCCGGAACGCCTCGATCACCTCGGCTTCGGCAGCCACGGCGGTGCCGGCGTCCAAGGGGCCACCGGCACGGGCAACAATGCCGGCTTCAATCGGTCCCATATCAGGCATCATGGGCGGCGACATAAAGGGGTTTCCAGGGATCATCGGGCAAATATCTCCTTGACCTTTTCAAGGCTGGCAACCAGCCGGTCGGCATCATCACGGGTGTTATACATACCAAAACTTGCCCGCGCCGCCGATGGAATTTCAAACCGATCAATGAGTGGTTGGGCACAGTGATGACCGGCGCGGATGGCAACCCCGGTTTGATCGACAATGGTGGCAATGTCATGGGGGTGGGCGCAATCCATCACGAATGAGATAACCGAACCCTTGCCGGCCGCCGTCCCAATCAAACGCACGCCGTCAACGGCGCTGAGCTTTTGAGTGGTGTAGTTCAGCAAGTCCTGCTCATGCGCCGCGATGGCGGCAATACCGATCGACCGCACATAGTCGATGGCAGCACCGAGGCCAATTGCCTGAGCAATCGGCGGTGTCCCGGCCTCAAATTTATGTGGCAGCTCAGCCCAAGTGGTTTTCGCAAAGGTCACCCGCTCGATCATATCACCGCCACTTTGATATGGCGGCATGGCCTCCAGCAGATGCGCTTTACCATAGAGCACACCGATCCCCGATGGGCCATATAATTTATGCCCTGAGAAGGCGTAGAAATCACAATCCAGGTCTTGCACGTCGATGGTGATATGGGTGATCCCTTGACAACCATCAATCATTATGACCGCCCCTTGCTGATGGGCGAGACGGGCCATTTCCTTGATGGGAAGCACCGTTCCCAGGACATTTGAGACATGGGTGACAGCAACGATTTTGGTGCGTTCGCTCAGCAGCGCCGTAAAATCGTCTAAATGGAAAGCACCCTCATCATCGACCGGGATAACTTTCAGGACGGCGCCTTTTTCTTCACACAACAGCTGCCAGGGAACGATATTGGAGTGATGTTCCGCATAGGAAATAATAATTTCATCTCCGGCTTGCAGATTCTGCCGGCCCCAACTCCCGGCGACCAGATTGATAGCATCGGTCGCACCTTTGGTATAAATCACCTCACGCACATCGTCGGCATTGATAAAGGCACGGATTTTCTCGCGTGCGCCCTCATAGGCGGCGGTTGCGTGTTCACTCAGATAATGCAGGCCGCGATGCACATTGGCATAGCTGGTTTCATAAACATCGCTGACCCGATCAATCACCTGTCGGGGTTTCTGCGCCGAGGCGGCGGAATCCAAAAACACCAATGATTGGCCGCGAATTTCTTCGCTCAGAATTGGGAAATCGGCACGAATTTTCTCAACGTCATACATCATGTTCATGTGCTTACCTCCGTCTGCGTTGTTAACCAATCACGCACCGCACCGCTAAACGCGTCACGCACAATCGCCGCGCCAATGCCG